>DAOUMU010000314.1:0-5901 GCA_034409055.1 Anaerolineae bacterium | reverse complement strand
CGGTAGATGTCGCGCACAATGTGAAACACTTTCGCGCCTCCAATACTATGCTCGACCCCGATACGTTCTTGGGAGATTGTGCGATTTCGCTCCTTTTCAGGCTCGGTTAATGCGCCTCCTTTGGGTTTCTTCTTGGGTTGATGGGTCATGGTTCCTTCAGGTTCATAGCCCTGATAGCCCGTGTCTTTCCAAAGCTGACTACCCGGGGGGAAGCGATGATCTGCTTCATCGGCCAATTTCTTATCGTGCTTGCGGCCTGGCTCGGTGGCACTGAGCCCTTTGATCTTCTTGGTCGGTTTATGGGTGATGACGTTGTTTTTGACAGTGTGTCGCTTTTTCTTGCCGCTGTAGTGCTCTCGTTGCCTTCGTGGATCCTTGGGGCGTTGAATGGGCCGTTCAGTGCCATCAATGATAAACTCCAGGCTTGGACATTCGAGCAGCACTTGCTCAAGATCGGCCGCTTCTCGAGCCGGCAGTTGCATCTCATAGCCCAAGGCAACATTCAAAACAGGGGCGAGCCGGTGAATCCACTCATTGGCTTGCGCTTGACCGAAGCCAAAGAAAAGTGCTTGCACTTCCTGGAGGGGATAGATTTTGAAGTAGAATAGGATGTACAGCAGTTTGTCTTCGGTTGTCTTCAGGGTGGCTTTTCGTCCCCCGCCTCGACGCCGTTGACGAGGAGTTGAACGCTTGGCCTCTTCTTGATCCAGAGTTTGTTGGTAAGCTTGACTGAATGGTGCCACCAATTGCTTGAATGCTTTCTGGTTCAAGCCTGTCAGACTGCGAAGTATTCTTGGTTTATCCTTGATTTTGTCATAGTTCAACATGCTGGTATCCTCGTCAACTTATTTGCTGCCAGTATTATACCAGTTTTCGTCCTATTTCCGATAAAGTCTGTTGTTTACACACAAGGCAGTTAGTAAGGCGCGTATTAGTTGTTGACGATAAAGAATGGATGGCCGGTTCTTTTTCAATCATTACGGTTTTGAAACCTAACCCATACGAGTTTAGCCTAATTTGGTGAACATAACATTGGAAATCATCGAAATGTACCCATAGGTACGGTTTCGGACGAACGGGTCGTACCAAAGCCAATGCATTAGAATTATTGTAGTCATAAAAAATATCTTAAGGAGGAAAACAATGACCAAGAGAGTTACCAATATCCGGTTTTTTTTGGCAGTTATCATACTTGTTACCTTAGCATGCGGGTCGGTTGCTACACCAGCCGAACCAGTATATGAAGCAGCACCGGGGGAAGCCGAGGAAATGTTTCAGGAATTACCGACGGCGGTAGCCCCTGCCGAGTTTAATACCGAGGAATATGACAGGATAGACGAAAACGAATTTTTGGATGCTCTCAGCAATCCGTTATCTACATTTTCCATAGATGTTGACACGGCCTCATACAGCAACGTGAGGCGCTTTATTAATAATTCCCAACTTCCTCCGCAAGATGCGGTGCGGATTGAAGAATTCATCAATTATTTCGACTACGATTATCCTCCCCCCCAGGATGAACATCCGTTTTCCATATATACCGAACTTTCAGAAGCCCCCTGGAACTCTGCTCACCAACTGGCCCATATTGGCTTGCAAGGTCGGAAAATTCCCAAAGAACAATTACCTGACAGCAATTTGGTGTTTCTTTTGGATGTTTCCGGATCAATGAATGAACCGAACAAGTTGCCTTTGGTAAAACAGGGATTTAAGTTATTGGTGGAGCAACTGTATGAAAAGGATAAGATTGCGATTGTGGTTTATGCGGGTGCTGCGGGTCTGGTACTGCCCCCAACCCCCGGCGATAATAAAGCGGTCATTTTACAAGCAATTGATAACTTGGAGGCTGGAGGCTCAACGGCAGGCGGAGAAGGCATTGCATTAGCCTATCAGATGGCCAGGGAAAACTTTATTGAAGGGGGCAACAATCGCGTTATTCTGGCTACAGACGGCGATTTTAATGTAGGCCCATCAAGTGATGCGGAACTGGTGCGGCTGATTGAGCAAAAACGTGATGAAGGTATATTTTTAACTATTTTGGGCTTTGGGACGGGGAATTACAAAGACTCGAAAATGGAGCAATTGGCCGATAAAGGTAATGGGAATTATGCCTATCTTGACAATATCCGCGAGGCAAAAAAGGTGTTGGTCAGCGAATTAGCCGGAACGCTCTTAACGATTGCCAAAGACGTAAAGATACAAATTGAATTCAACCCGGCCAAAGTCAAAGCCTATCGCTTGATCGGTTACGAAAATAGAATATTGGCTAAAGAAGATTTTGCCGATGATACCAAAGATGCGGGTGAACTTGGGGCCGGGCACTCTGTGACAGCCTTATACGAGATCATTCCGGTAGGTGCTGACGAGGCAACCCGGCCAACACCTGAGCTAAAATACCAGGAGACAGACCTTTCGGCTGAAGCTGAGCAGACAAATGAATTGATGACGGTAAAATTGAGATATAAACGGCCGGATGGAGATGAAAGCATTCTGATGGTGCAGCCAGTGCTTGATGAATCTATCTCTCTTGATCAAGCCTCAGATAATTTTAAGTTTTCTGCGGCTGTGGCTGAATTTGGATTGTTGTTACGAGACTCTCAATTCAAAGGTGAGGCAACATACGGTCAAGTTTTAGAGTTAGCCAAAGGCTCAAAAGGAGAAGATGAAACAGGTTATAGAGCAGAATTTATTCGCCTGGTTGAGACAGTTGAATTATTGAAATGAAACCAAAGCAGGATTATACATAGAACCAGAATTGACAATGAAAAAGTAGCTTCCGGTGAGATAAGCTCATAGAGCATCCAACCACGTAAAACGTAAAACGTAAAGCGTAAAAGTGAACCGTAGATAAGTCATTACGCTTCACGTCACCTGCCCTGTGGGTTCACGAGTTGGCTGGCGATATCAAGCGGAAGTTACTTTTTGCCCTGCTGGCAAGCCAAATTCTGGTTTGATGAAAGTTCTATTTGATAAGGCGAATGGTAACAGAAATGTTCTAAGAGGGTAGATCAAGCTCGATAAAAGTATAGGTTCAACGCGGATTTGGGGGGTAAAAAGCCAGACCTGACAGGTTTTAGCGAAAATTTACCAGATAATATCAGTAAATTGTAGCAAATTGGCAACAAATAGCGACAGATTACTAAACCTGTCAGGTCTTACCTCTCGAATCCACGTAGAGCCAAAATATATTCCGGTTTCCCGATAATGCTGGACATCAGGGGTGGTTTGGAGTATTATTGGGAGAGCTGATAAAAAAAGTAGCGAGGAATCGCTAATAAAAAGTTATGTGTACAAAACATTCGAGAACCCATATCCTGCATAATTTTACCTTAAGATAACACCCGCTTTTTCTCCAATTTAACCAAAAATATAACTACTACATATAGATTGCAAACTATCATTAAGTACCATATATAGTATGATGACTGTGATAATTTGACAGTTATTTAATCAAAGTGCTATAATTGTTGTAGTATCAAGCATTTCAAAATCCGAAAGTAAAAAAATGTATGAAGAAATACTAGACCCGTTCGATCAGTATAAAGATGTTCACTTTGCAGCAAACCGTTTAAGTATTCATCCTGAATCTGTCAAACGTTTAATAAGACTGGGAAAGCTGCCGGCCAGAAAATTTGCCAACAAATGGTTTATTCATCAGGATGAATTGGAACAATTTGCTGAACACTACATTCCCTATCCAGGCAATAGAAGTAAATTAAACTAATCTCACAGAAAACAGATTTAAAGGTTGATGTCTTATGAACCGTAGTCCAAACGGAAAATCGCCCCTCTTTGACGATATGGATGATTCAGATTTTGAGGAGTATGATCCTCGTTCTCTTGAGGGACTGACAGTGCCATCTGAACCGGAAGACTGGTCAGATATCAGTGAAATCAACGCCAAGAATTGGCGTGACTATGAAGATATAGTAACCAATAGCCTTTGGGTCATTGGTTCGCGTGGTCGTGAGGGTGTACATTCAGGTAAGTATCATGGCAATTTTGTGCCACAAATTCCATATCAAGCGATCAGGAGATTTACTAAACCTGGGGATGTTGTACTTGATACCTTTCTTGGAAGTGGCACAACTTTGATTGAAAGTCGTCGGCTCGGACGGCATGGTATCGGTATTGAGCTTGTAGACCCGATAGCCCAGGATGCCGAAGAACTTATCAATGCTGAGGACAATCCTCACAACACCTGGCAAAAAGTTATTAGGGGAGATAGTACAGATGTAGAGACAATTGCTCAAGTGCGGGAAGTTCTTGAATACAGGGAACGGGAAAAAGTACAGCTTATCATTATGCATCCTCCCTATCACGATATTATTAAATTTAGTAATAATCCAAATGATCTGTCCAACAAGCGTACGGTAGCACAGTTTCTAGATGCGTTCAAGCAAGTTGTATATCGCACTTATGATCTGCTAGAACAAAATCATTTTCTGGTTGTTGTTATCGGTGATAAATATAGTGAAAAAGAATGGATACCCCTTGGCTTTGAAACGATGGAAGCTGTCCGTTCTATTGGATACTCTTTAAAAAGTATAGTTGTAAAAAATATGGAGGGTAATAGAGCTAAACGCAATTTGCAGAACCTTTGGCGGCAGCGAGCCTTTAAGGGAGATTATTACATCTTTAAACACGAATACGTTCTTTTCTTCCAAAAGACTGAAAAAATTGTTGAACACCTGGAAAAAGTAACAGAGTTTGTAAAGCAGATAGATGAGCGAGAGGATGACACACTAATTCAGAGCGGATCATTTGCTACAGGTGAAGCCCTAAGAGAACATTTTCGTTCAAGGATAAATTCTATTTCAATTTTACCACCACGAATATTAGTCCTAAAACATAGTGGACAAATAAAAGCTGTCGTTATCAACTTGACAGATATCAAGCTAACTTACTCTGTAGAAAATGAGTTGAGAGATTTTATCGAATTTTTGCCAGATAGTGTGATAGATGTATCTGTAATAGCCGAAGCTGATAAAAAAGGTCGTTTATTGGAGGAATTCCCCGATATCGCCCAAGTTTATATGCCTGATGATCAATCTTTAGAACACTTAGCCCATGCTTTATATATGGTTAGAAAAGCAACAGGGTCTGGACAAAGAGCCGGCAGAGCTAAAGCTGTGGCTTTTGCCTCTAAATTAAATGAAGTTCTTGAGGCACACTTTAACCGTAGTGAAGACTACGAGTGGCGAAAGCGAGGCAAGGGCATTGGTTTTAAGTGCTTTAGAACAAATGCCAACAAAGACTATGATGAGAAACAAGATGGTAAGCCTAATTATAGGGTAGGTATAGAGACCAAATGGATTAGCGGGCATGAAAAAGAAAAAGCGCCGCAAATTCGCGATAATTACCTGAATAAAGGTTTTATACTTGTAGCAGTGGTTGGTCATAATGTTGAAAAATGGAGAACATTTATCAATGAACAGGGTAATTTTGCGGATTACTATTTACTACTTAGCAAGACCGACCAAAAGTCTTTGGCGAACGTCATACAAAGTCGCCCATTGCTGCAAGCTTCCGGCGAGACTGGCGTAGAAGAATCCAACCAAAGTTTAGTGGAATTCTTACAGGGACAAAAAACACGTGCGAAACAGGTTGTTTAGATGAGGGCACATATTTTCAATGTTGACGAACTAACCTTCCCTGTACATCGGGACCGAGGATTCTGTGGTACTGGAAAGAGAGAATACCCTCTAAAAAATTTTCAGCAAGCGTTAAAAGAGCCAAGAAAATTTAGCAGTATTATTGTTGATTTAAAGGGTACTAGCAGTTTGTCGGAGAAGTACTTTCCATCTGAAGGCAAATGATATAAACTGAACCCATCTAATTTTCACAAGTGCCGCATGCTGTGGAACAGCCTTGAGTGGAGGTAACAAAGATGGCCAGAAA
>DAOUMU010000313.1:0-3206 GCA_034409055.1 Anaerolineae bacterium | reverse complement strand
ATTTACAGCGTGTCCCGCAAGATCAAATTTCTCAACCCTTCTTTTTCCTTTTCTGCCGTTCAGGACGTTTTATTCGGTTGTTAAAAATCCAATGTCGTGTTGTGTCGATTGATACCCGTGTATCACGTAACACGTAACACGCGGACGATACAGTTTTGGGAGCATTTAAATTCTGGAACTCCCTTAGAGGTTAGCTGTCACATTGCTTGAGCCCAGCCCAGAGACACTTCTTCTCCCTGAGCGATTTTCGTTGCCGCTTCTTCTGCTGGCCGGTCGTCAAATTCCAAAACTCCCCACCAACGCTATCCGGCCTGGCAGACTGGTTCCCCGCTGTTGCTGGGCGGCCTGGGCCATTAGCTTGCGGGCGCGAAAGAGCTTGCTTTTGATGGCGCTGACCGTGGTGTTCAGGGTCTGGGCCATTTCCTGGTAGGACATGGTGTGCCAGTATTTCAGGATGACCACCAGCCGGTAATCCGGCCGCAGGCACTGCAGCAGGTCGCGTACCTCCTGGCTGGCCTCGGCCTCCAGCAGGGTTTTTTCCGGGTGGGCACTATTTCCGCCGAAGAAACGGTCCCCTAATTCGTCCCACGAAACCAGGTGAAACCGGCGCGTTTTCCACCGGTCCAGGCAGTAGTGGGAGGCGATTGAAAACAGCCAGGTGGAAAACCGGCGCTGGTCATCGTAAGAATCCAGCTTGGCATAGGCCCGCAGAAAAACTTCCTGGGCCGCATCTTCGGCATCTTCGGCGTTTTTCAGCATGTAATAACACAGGTTGTAAACGGGCCGCTGGTATTTCTCCACCAGCCGGCAAAAGGCGGCCCGGTCACCCGCTTTAGCCAGGGCGATCCAGCAGCTTTGTTCCGGGTCGTTGGGATATTTGCAGTTCGTTTCGGGCATCTCCCTCCCTCGTTCCATATCACGTACCATATCTCTACCTATACGTTACACTCATTTTAGTCCGAAAATGTGTAGATTTTGTGAATAAAATTCGTAGAAGTAAAGGGTATGTCAATATTCGGCGGTTAGCTCTTGGCCAAAAAGGAACCGTTGAACGCTTATTATCATACGATAGTTTCAGCCAGGTTACCTATCTGTTACCTAACCGTTAGCTAACTATTTCAAACCAGAATTTGGCTTGCCAACAGGGCAAAGAGTAACTTCCGCTTCACGTTTTACGTTATGGAATTGTCTCAAACGTTTACCTGTTCAATTTTTTCGAAACGCTGGCACGACCATTGGCCTGATTGTGGAGGAAAGAAAGCAATGAGCCGGGGATTAATTTGTGATGACCAGGCGGTGGTTTGTGAGGGGTTGCGGGTCATTTTGCATAGCGCCGCCGGCCTGGAAGTGGTCGGCGTGGCTACGATGGGGTCCAGGCCCTGGAACTGGTGGCCCAGGACCAGCCCGACCTGGTTTTGATGGACTTAAAGGGAAGTCGCCGCCATTTGACAAATTTCAAGGACGGTCAGGGTGCGTTTCAGTTTTGGGGCGAGTTATGATTTAGCAACTGTTAAGCCTTTCAGGTATGCCGCAGTTATTGGCGATTTTTTACCATCGGTTGCGCCGGCTGCTGCCACCACTACCGGCCATGGCTCGCCAACGGTCAGCTAGGCTGCGTGATTGGGTTGCTTGGCGCATCAGCGCCTCGGCTGAGGGCTTGGCCCACGAGGGTACCGGCACATCGTAGTTAAAACCTGGGAGGATATTGCGCTCAATCTTGTAGCCGAGTAGATGTTCAATCCGATAAATCATTGCTTCATCGTCGGGGGTAACAAGCGTAATGGCATCACCATCGGCCTCGGCGCGGGCAGTGCGACCAATACGGTGAACGTAATCTTCCGAGTGCTCCGGGACATCATAATTGATTACGTGAGAGATACCTGCCACATCTAAGCCTCGTGCGGCAATATTGGTGGCGACCAAAACTTGATACTTGCCTGCCCGGAATCCCTCCAGGGCGGCTATCCGCTGTTGCTGCCTAAAATCTCCATGGATGCAAGCCACGGAGATTTTTGCCTGGCTCAGTTGCCGGGTGACAATATCGGCTTCCTGCTTGGTTGCGGTGAAGACAAGCATACTGTTGACCTCCATCTGCTCTAGCAAGGCTATCAGTAGTTGGGTTTTAAGATGCTTGGGCACGGGGTAGAGGGCTTGCCTGATTGCTGCCGGCGGACGGGCAATGCTTATCTCTATCATTACCGGGTTCCGCTGAAATTGACGAGTAAGATTCAAGACAGGGGCAGACATGGTAGCGGAAAAAAGCATGGTTTGGCGCTGCCGGGGCATCCGGTTGACGATTTGTTTAATATCAGGTAGAAAACCCATGTCCAACATCCGGTCGGCCTCATCCAATACCAACACCTGCAACTCCTTAAAATTTATATTTTTGCGCCGCATATGATCCTGCAAGCGGCCCGGCGTAGCGATGACCACATCGACCCCGTGGTGTAGCTTGTTAATTTGCGGCCCCATCCTGGCCCCGCCGTAAATAGCCACAATACGTAAAGGGGTGCGGGCGGCCAATTTTCGAGCTTGTTCGGCAACTTGAATAACCAACTCGCGCGTTGGTGCTAAAACCACCACCCTGGGATTTTTTGTTTTGCGCTGATCTTGTAGCAATCGCTGCAAAGCCGGCAACAAAAAGGCGGCTGTTTTGCCGGTGCCGGTTTGAGCACAACCGATTAGATCATGCCTCTCCAAGCCGGGCGGAATAGCCTGAGCCTGGATGGGAGTCGCTTCTTTGTACCCCATGGCGCTAACGGCCTTTTGCAGGGATTTGCTTAAATTTAATTCTGAAAAATGCATGAAACTCCTTGACTGAATTATCTGGGTCAGATTAAGATTGAAATCGAGAATGTAACTCACAAAAAAACCGCTCCAGTTCGTCCAACCGGAGCGGTGAAAGATGCCAAACCGATTAACTTACATAAATAGTTATACCAGTTTAGGGGGATAACGACAAATCGTCACCCTCAATCGTACAGAAGGAACCATATCTGGCTACAGCTTGCAATAACTCTACAGCTTCACCTCCTCGATACAACAACACGTGACGAACAATGAAACGCTTAGCGTGGATTAAGGCAGTTCCGAAAAAATAATTGTCCCAACTCCGTGAAACGTGAAGCGTGAAACGTGATGTTTTTACGCCATAAACCCTCACGTTTCACGTTTTACGCTTCACGCCGCCGAAAGTTTTGGGATGA
>DAOUMU010000312.1:0-15466 GCA_034409055.1 Anaerolineae bacterium | reverse complement strand
GCAACTTCAAGATTTGAAAGAACGGTGGCTTCAATTACCGTCAGATACGTCACCCGAGATGGTACATCTTCAGAGGGGATGAATTCCTCTATGAGGCAATTACCTGCCGACTTTTGCGGTATTGCGTATTTATGATGAAATCAGCAAAGAGGGGGCCGATTGTCTTATTGGCTACCTGGTTGGGATGGGAATCTTCACCCTCTCGATATTCAGCTCGCAGCATATTGTAATCAGGCGCCGCCGGGTTATCCTCAGCAAGATAGCCGAAGAAGTCGAAGGTAAACACGTTAGGGTGTCCACTCAGATACTCGTCGGACTTGAGCCAGTCGGCGAAGACTCTGGCCCTGGCAGCCGCTTCGGGGTTTGTTGCAACCGAGTTCAAGGGTGGTGGTGTCATCACAATGAATATTCTGTCGGTGTGTCCGTCCATCACGTCCCGCATTTCCAGGTAGTAGGTCTTGTACTTTTCTAGCTGCTCATCGCTGGTGATGTGACTGACCGGAAAGCACGATTTGAAGACAATTACCTCGTGCTGCAGGAGGCCACTTAGCGCATTGAGCGGCAACCCGTACACATGTTGCGCGAAGATCCTGGTTAAACCATCAGGGTCGGTGTTGTCATTTGGAATAAGGTAACTGTAACCGGTTTCGCTATAATCTGGACGGTGGAGCCCAGGCCAGTTGTAGTCATGATCCCAGAAGTCGTAACCTACCTCGGTAAGTTGCTGCCTGACGCCGCCCTGCTGGATCAGATAACGCCCCGTTGAATGGTGAAGGAAGACAATGTTGGTAAAATCGCCACGACTGTAGCTGGCGACAGATCGGCTGTCAAGCACAGCCCGACCCAAGTGCATAAAGCGCCACAGGCCAAAGCCGCGCCCCCTGATCAGGTATATGGCCAAAAGAGTGAGAAAACCCAAAACTACGACGATCCCGACCACACTCACTATGTACTTGAAACGTCCGCGACCTTGTATTGCTATACTCATGGATTGTTTCCCTCCACCATTTTGGGTAGAGCCATTACTGTAACCGACTATTGTACTAATGTTCAGCCAAACAGGTAGTGGTAAGACCTGCGCATCGGGGACCTGGCCACGAACGCCATAAATAACAATGGCACGCCCAATCCAAACACAAATATCACCGATTGGAACAACAATACTTGGTGGGCCAGCATCCAGGGCAAAATCTGACGTATGATTCGAGCGACAAACTCCATCACTTTTATATGAAGCAGATAGATGGCATACGATCTTCTACCTATCTGGTGAACGATTCTTGGATATGGGATAGAGACCTCGCCGGACGCCAGAAAGCAAAGGACAAAGGCTACAGAGTAGAGGCTGGTTGCGATGGTAAAGGGGACGAATCGCCACTCTTTCCCTGTTGTGCGGTAGATTACCTCCGGTTCAACTACAGCCAGCAATCCCAGGACAATCATGGCCACGAGGATACCTTGCTTGTGCCGGGCGAGCCAACCCTTAAGTTGCCCGACTTGAAAACCACAAACAATGCCAAGTGCAAAGAAGAAGGACCATCTGATGAACAACCAAGATGCTGTTATAATTGTTATTAGATGCAAACCAGCTATTCCCGCTTCAAAAAGATCCAGGTATCTCAAGCTAAGCGCGCCTAATTGGAGAAGTGCCGAGATGAAGAGCAGCCGCCGCCCTCTGGTTCTGGCAATAGGGACTATCAGAGGTGAAAGCAGGTAGAATTGGCAGAGAAGAGGTATGTAGAAATACCCTCCTCCGTCCGCTCTCCCGAAGGCGAGTCGCTCCAAATATTCGACCGGAACGTAGGTGATACCTTGCAGCGCATCGCCAATGAAGCACACGATAGACCAAATGACGTAAGGTACCAAAAGATTCACAATCCTCACTTTGACCATCTTCCAACTCAGAGCGGCCTGGCTACCTCGAGCCGCATAAGCAACGAAAAACCCTGAACCGAATAAGAAGGCCGGAACACTCCAGACAGTCAGTTGCCTGATGATCAATAGAACATAGTAAGACAAACTGCCGAGTTGATCGAAGTTGGGCACAGTCACAGGACGATAACGATCGGTCCACAAAAACATAGCGATTTGCCCCCAGCCGGCAGCATGGCTGCAGACCACGGCCAGGATAGCTAAACCCATGAGAAGAAATACCCGTCTTGTCATTAGGACGTTCCTTGCTTTACAGTTCAACCTTTAGATAATCTATCTGACTGTATCCATTACCCCAAGGATCACCCCGTTCAAAGACTCCCAGTCCAGCATCGCTAGCCAGCCAAAGATGATTATCGACATGCCCAGGAACACCAAACTCCGCCGCCAGAAAGTCGCACATAATGCAGTCAACAGCCACCGGATCGGTCGTGAAGAACAGGCTGTTGGGTACCTGGTTGTCAAACTTCATCCAAGGCGATGGAGCGACGCTGTACCCTTGGGCAGCAAACAGCCCGTCACCGATGATCAAGACTGTCTTGTTTGCAATATGGGGATTCCGATAGATGTCTACATATGGACTATAGTCATTTCTATAGTAGGGCTTGCTAAAGCCGACATAGTTGTGCAATCCGCTTGGGTTGTTAATGGTCCCAAAATGGTTTTTGAAGCTCAAACTCGCGCCATAGTTGTAGCTGTGTATCTTCATAATAGGCATATTGATCAGATATACAGCGTTGATCAACACATCCGTAATCTTTGTGGCAGGCGGTACTGGGATGTTAGGAGGAGAGGAGAAGGTGACGTAGCTATCAGGGGCGTTGCTTTCAAACCCCGCCGAGCTACAGCAACCTGAATCAAAGAATCGCACATCGCTGTACTGGCACCCATTTACGAAACGGTCTGGTATTCCTCGAATGGCATCGTAAATCCAGATATCCGTTTCAGCCACACCAACCTGCTTTAAGCTGCGCACAACGGCATTGACCGGCTGGATTAGGGCGTCGATTTGACCATCAATATCATCGCAAGCAGATGAGTTGTTAAAGTTGACCTTGATAGCGATCCCCTGTCCATTTTGGTAATTGGGCAGCAGCGCTCGCCAGGCGTCAGCCACAGTAGAAGCACCGATCAGGGCCATCATACCCTGATCTACCATATTGTTCACTACGTTCTGATTGACATAGTTCCAGTAGTCAGTTTCGCCGTTCCAAAATGTGGCACCATTACTGTGAACGTGAACCACTCTGGAGGCAGTAGGCGGAGGGATTAGCGTAGCTGTCGGCGTGTTGGTGGCCGTTGCCGTGGGTGTCGCCGTGGGTGTGTCTGTCGGGGTCGAGGTGGCAGTGGGCGTGCTCTTTTTGCAGATGATGGGTAAATAAACATATTTATCCAGTTCCTGGGCTATCCCTCGCAGGGACGATAGGCCCGACACCTTGCCCAGACCAACGCCCCCGACCACTGCCGCCAGCGCTTTCAACAGGCCTCGTCTTGAGAATTTTTTATTCATTGACTTTTTTCCCCCTTTTCTTCCTCCAGCACATTCAAAATATATTCGGCCATCAGCCGATGCCCCAGGGCACTGGGATGCATCCACATATCCGCCCAAAGATAGCGTCCCCCAGGTCCACAACTTTCTGCCGGAGGCGCTTGCCGGCAGGCTTCCCGAAAAACGGGGAGCAGGTCCAATAGTTCAATCCCTGCTTCGCCAGCCCGTCTTCTCAGCACTTGCTGGGGCACTTCAGAATAGTCCGTATCTTCCACCTGGAATGCTGTGGGCAGCACGATCAGGAGAAACTCGCTCTCGTGCTCATCCGCCAGTAAGGCCATATCCCGAATAGGTCCCCAGATCACGTCCCACTGCGGATCGTCTTCTTGCAGAGGAAAGTAAGCTGTCGCTTCGGGGGGCGGATTCAACACCGGCATGGCCCCCCTTTGCCCCAGGCACACCTCCAGCAGGCGGTACTGAACGCTCAAAAAGGGCCAGAAATAGGTGTGGTCTCGCAGCCGGTCAAGGAGGGGCTCGCCGGAGGTTTTCAGAGCGCTCCCACCATACACGTCATTGACCAGTGTGACATTCAGCAGGATCAGGTCCGGTTGGTAGGCCAGGCCCTCGGCCTGCAGGTAGGCCAGAATGTTTTCCATATTCCAGCCCGGCGCCCCGGCGTTGATGACCTGGTACGTCGCTTGCTCGCTGTCGTAACGTTGCTTCAGCAATTCTTGCAGCCGGTAGCCGTAAGTATCCTCATATCTGACTCCCCAGCCAAAGACGACCGAGTCCCCCAGGTTCAGAATCCTGTATGTGCCAGGTGGTTTCTCCAGATCCACTGCGGGGCCTCGCAGCCCCTGCGCGTTGATCTGCACCGGGATGCCCTGCCAGGTGTACGTCTCTCCCGGCTGCATCAAGGTGTAGCCCGCGCCCGGTGTCTCGAAGCGGTCTAACTGGATACGCCGCGAGGCCACCAGTTCCCAGGCATAAGGACCCTGGGCCTGTCCCCGCTCCCAGGCCCACGCGGCTACTTCCAGCCCCCCCAGGCAGACCAGGAGACTGGAGGCCATTAATGCCAGGTTGATGAGGAGCGACTTTCTGCGGGTTAACTTCACAGCGACTGACCTCCACTCATCAAAACAGCCCTGGTGCTCAACTTTCAGAATAGGGTGTAGATAAACGGAGCAACCCCCGATGCCGAAGCAAAGACCAGTAATAAGCCAAAGAACAGTAACACAGCGACCATCGGGATCAACCACCACAGCTTACGCTCCCAGAGAAAGGCCATCAATTCGCCGGCCACACCTAGATTGCTGCCCATACTACGGATAAAGGTTTTCATACATTCACCGTCACTTTCTGATCACGAATCCATCCATAGGTCTTGGTCTTGTCCCTGACCATAACCCCATCTTCGCCCTATCACAAACTACAGCGTTTGCCAGCCCACGCTGACAGCGCTCTCGCCGTGGCTCATCTCCTCCCGTTCCATCGCCGGCAACTTGATTTGCATAATGCGGTATATCGCCATTGAGGCCCGCAACTTTTATTCCTCGGCAGCGCGGGCCACAGCCTCCGCCACCCAAACCCCCTGCTGCAACCCTCCCATCTGCTCGTACCATCGCTGCCGCAACTTCAGTTGTCCCTGGCTCACGTCCACGGTCCGCCACAAGGCTGCGGCTCGTTCGATCTCGCCCGCAAGGGCGTAACTCTCGCCCAGGAGTTGGCGCGTCGCTCGTTGGTTCGGGGCGGCGGCGTAGGCTGCTTCCAGGTGACGCCGGGCCGCCTGATACTGACCCAACGACAGTTCGATTTGCCCCAGGCGCCGGTTGGCGGTGACGTTAGTCGGGGCGAGGGCCAGCGCCGCCCGGTAATGAGCAATGGCCGGGGCCAGGTTCACGTCCGGGGAGCGCCGCACGGCGTCCTGGACCGGCCACTCCGGCCAGCGGTAGACCGAAAGTTCGGCCCGGGTCTGGGCCACTGCGCCCAGGTTCGCCCGGAAGGCCGCGCGTGGGCCGGGCAGGAATAGCGCAGCCAGGGTCAAAATCATGACCAGTCCCCCGATTATGGGCATCCACCGGGTGTGGCGCGTAAAGGCCGGAGAGGCAATCTCCTGCTCTTTCGTCTCTCGCCGCCGGACGCACCCCAGGGCGAAGCCGAGCGGCAAAAACCCTATCAGGGCCATGGGGCCGTTGTAGTTACCGGCTTCCCCGATGCCTTGCACGAGCAGGGCTATGAATGTCGCGGTCGCCGCCAGGCGCAAAGCGTCTCCACAGCCACCCCGCTGATACAACCTCACCAGTACCCAAATCACCAGCCCCAGCAGGCCCAGAAACGCCGCCAGGCCGGGCAGGCCCTGTTCGACCGCGATCTGCAGGAGCAGATTGTGAACGTGCTGCTCAATGAACCTGACGTGCAGCAACCGCACGTAACTGGAATAAACCATTTCCGTACTGCCCAATCCGCTGCCGGTAAAAGGATAATCCCCGATCAAGGCCAGCGAGTCCCGCCAGAATTTGATGCGGGCAATGGCGGTCCTGCCTCTCGGCAGGGTGTCTAACCAGGGTTCCAGGTCGGGCCAGGTCAAGGCCAGGCCAAAGCCAACCAACACGACCAGCAAGGCACCGACAAGCAGAATATCTCCAAGCCGGCGGAGTGAGGGCCAGCGAGCCAAATTCGTTCGCCATTCCAGGTAGCCTGCCGTCAGCATGCCCGCACTGAACGCGAACCAGGCCCCGCGGGAGACGGTCAAGACCAGGGCTGCCAGTCCCAGGCAGAGGGCCGAGGCCCCCACGACTGCGGCGCGGCGATAGCGATGCGTCCACGCCCAGGCTACGCCCCCCACCCCCAACGGCAGGGCCAACACCAGCCCACCGGCAATCAGATTGGGGTTAAGTTCTTTAGATAGGTATATCCCCGGCCGGTGAGCCTGCAGCCAGAACCCAATCTGCTGCAGCACAGAGAACTTTACATGTTTAGTGGCCGTCCAGTCGTAGGTCAGCAGAAAATAGAGCCCGATGGCTGCCGCCAACCCTGCGCAGGCCAGGCCAATTGCGCCCAGGGCTCGCTCGCCGCCGCGCTGCCCGGCCCAAGCAACGCCTATGCCCACCATCAGCCCCCCGGTGATCATTCCGAACCGGACCCAAGCTATCTCCCGGTCATAGGCGGCCCACACGCCGACGAGGGCGGTGAGGAGAAAAAGCACGAAAAAAGTTAAGGCTAAGATTAAAGTTGAAGATGAAGCCAGAGGTAAATTTCTGATCAGGACCTTGTTCTCAACCCTATTCCCAAGAAGTAATATTCTGACCACTACCTCCTGATAACTGATAACTGCCTACTGATAACCGCTTACCTTTTCCGTATCCCGCAACTGTAGCCTTCATCCTTTCCTCGCTCTGGCCATTCCCTTGCATGTCGCTGGCGATCAAGTTATCCCGGGCTTTTAGGGCGTCCAGTACCTGCATCTGTACCCAGGCGACCATCAACTGAATGCCTACCAGCGACAGGGAAGCACTACCCAGGTAGTAAAGCCACAGCCGGGACACCGGCCAGCCTTGCAGGCCAAGAGCCAAGCTGACCAGCCCCAGGACGAGGCCCAACGCCAGCGCGCCCAGTCCAAGCCAGCCAAAGTTCTGGTCCAACCTTTTCTGATCAAAGATAGGACGACCCCAAAGGCCCTGCCGGACCGGCTGCTTGTGGAACAGAGCCACAAAGTAGTTGAAACTGATCCCCAAGGCCAGAATACTGACCCCGGCCACGGCCAATATCAGCGCGGCGAAGAGAGTAAAGGCGCCCAACGGACTGACCGAGGTGATCCCTTGCAGCCGGGCCACCACCAGCCCCAATCCAATCAGGGCGGCCAGGCTCAACGTCGTAATACCCACCAGTCCAAGCGGCCGCACCGGGTTGTAATTCAGGGCGGTCCACACAATAGACTGGGCGAAGGTCATTCCATCCCGTACCGCGTTGAGCTTGGAGCGTCCGACCCGTTCACTGTAAGGGATGGGTATCTCAATCATCTTCAACTGTTCGTGCAGGGCCCGGACGCTCATCACCGGGGTCAGGTTTAGCCCGTCGGGCAAGGGGTAAAGATGCTCCAGGATAGACTTCTTGAATACCCGCATGCCACTGGCGGAATCGGTAATGGACTGGGCACTGATCAGGCTGACCAGTTTGGCGAAGATCAAATTTCCCAGCCGGCGCACCATGGGCATTTGGCTCTCCGTACCGGCCATACGTGAGCCGACAACAATATCGGCATCCTGTTCCAGGGCGGCCTGGCAGAGGGCAGGGAAATACTCAGGGGGATAGGTACCGTCTGCATCCAGGAAACCGACCCACTCACCGCGCGCCGCAGCAAAGCCGGTCTTCAACGCCGCCCCATAGCCACCGTTGGTTGCGTGGCGGACCAGCCGGACGCCCGCTGTGGCAGTCACCAACTCCGGTGTGCGGTCGGTGGAGCCATCATCCACGACGATTAATTCCATGTCCAGGATACCTACCGCCTCCAGTCTCGATCGAATTGATAACACCTGGCCCATAATGTCCTGGATACTTCTTTCTTCATTTAAGGCTGGAATCACAACGGAAAGTACGGTCATAGTGTACTCCTTTTTCCAAAACAAGGAATCGCTTTATTTCCCGGCAAATATGTCCTAATGCTTCGATTGACAAGCATAATCTGAAAGATATAGGAGGCAGAATAAGGGGGGGATGAAAAAATAAAATTATCTCCGGGACTGTAAAGGCTCAAGAATTCTGGGCAGGCTCCACCGCCCCGGTGGGCGTGGCCCCAGGTAAAACAAACCGGGATGGTCGCTCTCTGGAGCGTTGGCTACAACAGAAAGCGTTTGGCAGGATCGGTAATCAGTTATCAGTTATCAGTTATCAGTGACAACCGAATACTGACACTGATTACTGATTACTGTTTACTGTTTATCCGGCGTCCGCAGCCGCGGGTCCGGCGGGAGCGCTTGGGCGCTGGCGCTTCAAGTCCAGGGGAGACTTTTTCCAACTCGGACACGTCAACGTGCAGCCGGCTGGCGTGACCTAGAATGGTTAATAACACCTGCACCCGCTTGCTGGGTGTCGTCGGCCCGTCGAAGATGACCAGCATATCTTGAAACGGGCCGGCGGTAATGCGCACTGTATCCCCCGGTTTAAAGTTGTGCGTCGGCCAGCCACCACTGGCCTCGATTTCACCCAGCTTATTCCGAATCAGGTCGATGACCTCATCGGACAATGGTACAGGCCAACCGTCAAAGGCTACAATCCGGCGCAGGCCAGGTGTCCATTGCACGTGAGAGAAAGCCACTTTCTCAAAATCAATCCTGGTAAACAGATAACAAGGAAAGAACGGCTTTCTCTTTCGTCCCTGACTTGATTTGGGAGATTTGATCTCAGGTAGATACGTTTGAAGCCCACGCCGCTGCATGGCTGTTTCTACCTGATATTCAGCATTAGGTTTGGTGTGAAGAGTGTACCACTGTTTCATCTTCAAACTTGCGCTCATCCGGGCCTGAACCGTCACCAGGATCACCTTCAGTACAGCCAATAACTTTTTCTTTCTGCAAGACGGCGACGGGTAATGTGCCAGTTCTATCCTCATCTTCAGAAGTTGGATTGAAATGAATAGGGTCTGAAGTCGGGAACTGGGATGTTTCTAAAAGATCCAGTACGTCATCCCGGCGGATGCGCCAGTTCCGGCCGAGTTGCGAAGCCGGGATAATTCCCCGCCGACACCAACGCCATACGGTGACCCGGCTGACACGTAAATAAATTGCAACCTCGGCCGTAGTTAGAACCTCGTTTTGCAGAATGTCTCTTCCGCTTTGATTTTGACTTGACGTGTCAGTCATCTTCTGATAAAATTTAAATGGGTCGAACGCAAAACAAAACAAGGTTACGCTGCAAAAGCATAACTTGTTCTGTTCAGCATGTTTAATCCCCTAAACATGCCGCGATTGTTTTTGACCCAACTTTCCAATAAATAGAGCTAACCTAGTGGGGTTAGCTCTATTTTTGTTTCATTAACGTACACAAGTGACTTAAACAGTACTCTTAGTATAATGGGTTTCTTGTTTCCTGTCTTCTACCAGTTGTCTATATTTTTATATGACCGTTGGTGTATCTTTTATATCACCAATGGCTGATGTTTGAACTCAATGACTCAAGTAAATGGCCTAAGCTAAATGGCCTATCACCAGTTATACCTCCTCATCCAGTGAAACTAAGCCCATTTGCACAGCCCTAACGGCGGCTTCAGTCCGGCTTGAGACACTCAGTTTGCCAAGAATGCTGCTAACGTGAATTTTTACGGTACCTTCACTTAAATTTAAGGCCTGACCGATATCTTTGTTACTTAAACCTCTGGTCATCAGTCGTAGGACCTCTTTCTCTCGTTCTGTCAAATATTCGTCTCCATTTGTATCACAGTGACTGGTCATGCCTCTAAATAGATGACGGGCAACGCGCGGGTGAAGGGGCATATCCCCACGGTAGGCTGCTTGAATAGCTTGTAGCAGTACTTCCCCGTCTGCATCCTTCAGTAGATAGCCGTCTACGCCTGCCTCCATAGCCCCATTAATCCTGACGTTATCCTCGAATGTTGTCAGAGCGATGATCTTGATCTGCGGATAGTCGTGCTTTATCTCGGCTATCGCTTCAATACCATCCCCCTGAGGCATGACTAAATCCATCAAAATGATATCCGGTTGTAAGCTTTTGGCCTGACGAACTGCTTCTTGACCATCTTTAGCTTCACCCACAACCTGAATGGTAGGTTCGGTGCTCACGATCATCTGGATGCCTTTGCGCACCACGTCATGATCATCCACAATCAAAATCCGAATCTGGGTCATTTTATTCTCCAAAGCGGTAGGGGCGATGTTGTTAGTCCGAAGGGAATTGACAGATTTGTGTTTCAATCACGATAAGGCGGTCAGGATTTGTCGATCTCTAGCGATTGTATAATTGGGGGAGGATTTCTGTCGTTGTGTGCCAGAATTAACAAATGGAGGTAGCCCCATACCCCATTAGCGATCTTGAAAATTGGATCTACTGAGTCTAGGATAAACTTACTACGTATAAATATAAAATTTATATGAAATTCGTATGAATTTGGTTTGAACTCTTAAGTTTAGTGTAAAGTACTTGCTGAGGCGTGGAGGCAGGAACCAGGGGACCAATTGTGTTGCGCTCTGCAAGGTGATCAGACAGGAATCCGGACAGTGAGCCGGGTTCCTTGACCGGGTTTCGATTGCAGTTCGAAGGTACCCTTTAGTAACTTCACCCGTTCCTTCATATTTCTCAATCCCATTGTGTCTCCTGTAAGGATTGATGGATCAAAACCTACTCCGTCATCTTCAACCGTCATCACAAGCTGGTCATTCTCTCTGGTCAGAGCAATCTTTACCTGCCTGGCGTTGGCGTGTTTAATGATGTTCCACAGCGCCTCTCTGGCTATGTAGTAGAAAGTATCTCGTTGATTGATCGAAAGTGTTGCTTCCAGGTTAGCCCTGAATTTTATGTCTAATGAGTATTGTTTGCCCAACATGTGACAATGCTGGGTCAGAGTTTCAACCAAATCTTCATTAAGAACGGTGGGATGTAGCTGATATAACTGTTCGCGCATCTCGGTTAAGGCAGTTTGGGCCAGCGTATGAACGTGTTTAAGGGGCTCTCGTACCCTGCTGTCAGTATCTGGCCCAAGTAATCTCAGTGAGGCTTGGACGGCCAGCCCAATGCTGTAAAGTGACTGGGTGACCGAGTCGTGTAGTTCTCGGGCCAACCTGTGGCGTTCCTGTTCGATGGCTAATTGGCGATTTCGGACGTGTAAATTTGCATTGTGCAAGGCCAGGGCGGCCTGGTTGGCAAACAGTCCCATCAGGCGAGTGTCATGTTCGGTAAAGATATGCTTACGCTTATTCCATACTAACAGCACCCCCAAATTTTTACCCTGGGCGATGAGAGGAGCGCACAGTAATGAACGAAATTCAGCCAGTTGCAGGAGATCATGTACAAAGGCAACCTGGTCGTCGTCTTGGACCTGGTTGCTAACCTGAACCTGCTGATTGGTGATAGCCAGTTCGGCCAGTGTTCCCTGAATCGGAACCCACGTCCCCGCTTTTATTGGTAACCACGATTCGCCGGGCGTAGCCACCTTAAGCCATCGACCATCGGCACTCGGTAGTAAGACCACTGATCCTTCAGCGTTTGTCAGGTGTTCGGCCTGGGCCATAATAAATTCCAATAGATTATTGAGATCCACCTGACTAACCAACGCCTGAGTGATGAGCAACACACTCTCCATCTCGGTCAGTAAGCGTGCTTCACTTTTAGCCAGCGCATCAGCAGCCTTTTTACGCTCATCAATATTGATGGCACTGAAACAAACGCCAATAACTTGATCGTCATCCGTAAAAACAGGATTATAGCTAAATTCAAACCAATTATCTGTATTATCAATGTTTACATTTTTCTCTATACTAACGGATCCCCCCCCCAGAACTTTAGCGAAATTTTGGTTAAATTCGTCTAAATCCTCTTCAGGTACAAAATCATAAACTGAATCACCGACTTTAATTGCTTTTCCCAAAACTTCACAGGCTGTATTATTAAAAGCTTGAATTTTATGATCCCTGTCAATCAGCATAAAGGCTTGCAGACTATTATTGAAGATGGCCCTCAGGTTTGCTTCTGATTTTTGCAGAGCTTCTTCCGCTCGCTTATGCTCGGTGATGTTACGCACAATGGTTAAGGCTTCGTTCGGATCACTGGGCACTAAACGTGCTTCAAAATCCTGCGTGCCAGAGGGTACTGAAAGTTGATATTCAAAAACTTGCATGGTACCTGACGTGAGCGTTTGATCAAGGTAATATAGAAACAGATCAGCCAGGTGGGCAGGCAGTACCTCACTCACTTTCTTGCCCAGAAATTTCTCAGGTGGGCGATATAAATCATCTCGATTGCGAGCTTGAAAGTCTAAATATATACCTTCAGAGTTCATAAGAAATATCAAATCAGGAATAGCATCAAGCAAGGTCCTGTTCCTGGCTTCACTTTGGCGTAATTCTTTCTCTGCCTGCTTCCGCTCGGCAAGTTCCTGCTGAACTTGATCATACAGCCGGACATTCTCAATAGCGATGGCGGCCTGGTTGGCCAGAAGTTGAGCCAGGGCAAGCTCCTCAAGCACAAAGATACGCTCGACCCGGCTATCCATTACTTCAACCAAACCCACCACCCGATCCTGGAATTCCATCGGTAACATCAGCAAGGTCTTGATATAGATTGTTTGCATATAGGCCAATTCGGCCGGATCGATATCAGTCTGACTAATGGTCATCTGTTGGGCGTGGCGTTTCAGCAAAACATGTTTGGTTAAGGGGTAATCTGCCAGGTTGTAAACCGGGTCCACCGATCCCTCCTCCCACCAGCCGGTGAGGCCATGCTCTGCCATTACCGTAACTGTACCGGCTACCTGATCCCATTCAGAGATGGCACAACCTTCGACTGCCAACAGGTTGATCATTTCCTTGGTGACCACATTCAAGATATGGGTAAGGTCCAGGCTGGAAGCGATGGTGGCTGCAGCATATTGCACGGTAAATAATTTACGATTAAGTTCACGAACTTCTTGTTCTGCCTGTCTTCGCTCGACAAGCTCCTGGCGAAGTTGCTCATACAGTCGAACATTCTCAAGAGCAATGGCCGCAGCGTTAGCCAGAGGCTGGAGGCGTTCAATATCTTTGGTAGAGAATTTATTGGGAATATGGCTGTCTAATCGCAACAAGCCCAGCACACGCTCCTGTAAGCAGATCGGCACGGCCACAAACGATCTAATCCAGGCCGACTCTTTCACCACAACCCAACCTGGGGTTTGATGCGTATCAGAGACAACCAACGGTTGGCGGGATTGAACGACCGTGGCATCCAACGGAAAGTCGGCCAAGGACTGCTGCAAGCTGGCCAGCAACTCATCGCTGCCAAAGGCCTGGTAGCCTTGCCAGCGGACGATGCGTAGTGTGCTGTCTTCTAGCAACATAATGTTGGCCGCACTGTAGGAGACGACACGCTGTACCTGGCGCAGAATTTCGTCCAAGACCGTTTCGTGGCTGGTCTGGGCGGTGAGCACCAGGAACACCTCACCCAGGGTTTCGGCTAGCAAGCGTTGTTCCCATTCAGCAGCCAGCAGGCGTTGTCGCTCTATCTCGGCTTGCTTGTGTGCGGTAATATCAAGGGCGGTCCCTAATATAGCTACTTCCCCCTCGAACTCAGTAACTCCCAGGGTGGCCTCAACCCAACGCTCATCACCACTCTTAGTCAGAAGCTTGAGTTCGCTTCGTGAGGGAACCGGTTCACCCTGCTGGCGTACTAGCCTTTGGTTTCTGACAAGCTCTCGAAAATCAGGATGGACCACATCCCAGAAGTTCATTGCCAACAACTCTTCCTGGGTGTAACCGGTGATAGCTTCAGCCGCAGGATTCACGTAGCGAAGCTGTGCGTCCTGATAGATGAATATGGCTGCGTTAGCCGTTTCAATCAATGTGCGAAACCTTGCCTCACTTTCCCGCAACGCCTCCTCTGCTCGCTTCCGTTCGGTGGTATCGAGGCCAGTGTTGATGATGTACTCAACCAAGCCCTCATCGTTGAGAAGAGCGGCATTTGACCAGGTGATCAGGCGACGACTCCCATCCCTGGCCATCCAGTAGTTTTCGTGCTCGTTTGGAAACCGACCGGCTTGTGGCTCCTTGAAGATAGCTTTGACCTGTTCCACCTCTGCTGGAGGCAGGAATAGATCCCATAAAAGTTTACCCTTGACTTGATCGAAGGTGTAACCGGTGGTTTGCTGACAGGTCCGATTGAAACGGACAATTCGTCCCTGTCGGTCGAGAACTACCACCAAGGCGCCGGCCGTATCAAGCACCGTGGCGATAAAGTCCCGTTCTTGCTGCAACTTCTGTTCGCTTTGTTTCAAATTTCTAAATAAAAGCGTGTAAGGTTTGGTGAGTCCCGTCTCGATAATGGCTCTATAGATGAGATAAAACGAAATAATTTTGAGGAGGTGCCCAATGAGGTTGGATAGGCCATAAACGCTGACGTAAAGGGTAAAGGCCAATTCGGAACCGATGGTTACAATGATAGAGGCAATTAACAGTTGCAACACCTTTGGGTCGAACCGGCTACGTTTTTGAAACAAGAGGGCAATAGAGGCCAGGAGAAGCAGGGAAATGATATATTCGCTGATTTTTTTAAAGGGGGTCAATCTCGCCCCTTCAATAAAACAATCCGGGAAAATATGCCAGTAGAAGATAGTGCCCAGCAAAAGAGAAATAGCGGCCGTATAACCAAGAAAGACGAGGTTGGTTTTGAGCTTGCGGCCAAGAAGTAGAGGGGCGAGGAAAAGAGAAAGACTTTCGACGTACCGGGCAGCGATCCACAACTGGGTGGGCAAATTAGCATCATATTCTTTAAATACTGCTATGCCTTTGTAAGCGAGGGTGTGGAGCAGATCTACCCCGCCGATAAATAGGTAGGCGATACCTATAAAGAGTAAGTAGTTGTTATCGAGAAATCGGCGTGAGTTCCAGCCCAGCATAAAAATGCCGCAGGCTATGGTAAGGCTAAATATCTCGGCAAGACTGTGGAAAAAGAGGTAGTTGTAGAGGCTGGTCAGATATGCCCCAAACAGGATTAATACCCCGGCCAGAATAGTTGTATATTTACCAAGGGTAATGGATTGTCCGGCCATATGATTTTCCCTGGTTCTGCTTGGTCAGCGGATAGATAGCGGATTAGTGGATACCGGCCCAGGCAGGCTGGACTGCCTGGGGTGGCTGCTATCTATCTACTGATGGGTTGGCCTGGTTCAAAATTTCTCTTGCGTAATTGAAATGAGGTACTTTGGGGGTCAAAAAATCCTGGTTCTAGCGTTTTCTGTGGTTGGCAAATTTATACCCTTTTTGGATCATCGTAACAGACCATTTTGCCGAAAAATCAGGTCAAAAAG
The DNA here is from genome assembly GCA_034409055.1 of Anaerolineae bacterium. GTDB lineage: Bacteria > Chloroflexota > Anaerolineae > 4572-78 > J111 > DAOUMU01. The sequence continues at coordinate 38 of DAOUMU010000312.1, read as the reverse complement.
CCTGATTTTACTTCAAAAGATATACATTATGTCAAAAA
>DAOUMU010000311.1:0-44662 GCA_034409055.1 Anaerolineae bacterium | reverse complement strand
TTTTTGACATAATGTATATCTTTTGAAGTAAAATCAGGCTTTTTGACCTGATTTTTCGGCAAAATGGTCTGTTACGATGATCCAAAAAGGGTATAAATTTGCCAACCACAGAAAACGCTAGAACCAGTGGAATTTCTTTATCTTTCCTGTGGTAGTGCTGCTGATAAGCTTATTGGTGTGGGGGGTGGATTGGCCTCTGCGTTGGTTACTCGTTCGTAATGAACCACCCCTGCATGTTTGGCGACTGGCCACACTTTTTCCTTATGGTTTATTGGCATTTTTGGTGTTATTCTGGTTAAAGGATAAGCATCAGCAAGTACAGGGAGCGTTGCTGGCTTCAGCACTAGGGATGCCGTTTTATAGTACTTATTCGTATGTAACTTTTCTCGTATTTTTGGCTCCTTGGTGGGCTGTACCTGTATCCTACCTTTGGTTTGTGGCCTATCGTGGTATGGTAATCTGGCCATGCGCTTTGCCTGGGTGTTACCATTATCACTGATCGTTTACCTGGTATGGCCATCTCCAAGTTCTGTTGACATTTGTCCAAAAATGTCATCCCGAGGAGCGCAGTATCCAAAGGGCATAAACGACGAGGAATCTCCGGCAACGAGGACAAATTCAAGGCGAAATAGGAGATTCTTCTAGAGATAAACTGATGGAACTGACGGATGACCTAAAATTGGTCTGGGGTTTTTGCATTAGATATGTTGAATTACAAGAGTCACTGGCATGAGTTGTATGAAGGGGCAACGCAACCACAGAATATTTCTCTCTGGTCCTGGTCTATTCCGCTAGCACTAATACTCTTGTGGCTTTCAAGAGGGGATATGGATATGCTCATGTTGGCCGGAACATTTGTGACTCCACACCTTATTCCTTATAGTTATGTCGTAGTGCCTGCTATTGCTAGTGGTCCGTTTCAAAAGTTTTTAGGGTAAAGCTTGACCACATCATTTTGCTCGAAGCAGGTCCGTGACCTGCGTCTTTACCGAGCCAAGGCCGCCAGGTTACGAACCTGGCTAGAGCAAGAATGACCCTAAAAACTTATGGGATGCACCTCTAGAGTTAAACGGTGGTTAGCCGTAACTCTGGTTGGTATTAGTTGGTTGCCCCTAACCGCCAATTGGATTGGAGATTGGGGGTGGTATCTAGGACACCTGTTCGCTATGATTTTGTGGGTGGCGCTTTACCAACAAAGAAGATCCCATAAGTAGCAAAATCCTATGAGTGGAAGTAACCCCTTTAAAACATGATATTTCCTGGAGTTAAGTTGTTACAAAACGCCCTTACTATTCATCGTTTACTGATTGCCATTTTATTTATCGCTATTTTTACTATGGCCGTGCGCGTCCCGGCTGATACCGACACCTGGTGGCACCTGCGCTCGGGCCAATATATCGTCGAAAATCACACTATTCCTACCGCCGATCCCTTTTCACACACGAAAGCCGGCCAATTGTGGATTGATCATGGCTGGCTGGCCCAAATCTTTTGGTACGGTCTCTATGCGGTAGGTGGTTGGGCGGCGTTGGCTTTGACCCTGGCCGTGCTGGTCACGGTGGCCTTTTGGTTTATGTGGCAGCAAATTGAGGCCAACGTTTTTGTCGGGGCTTTTAGTATGGTATTAGGGGCGATTGTCTCCTCGGTGGTATGGGCAGCCCGGCCGCAAATGATTACCTTTTTGCTGACAGCGGTGGTGGCTTATCTACTACATCGCTTCAAGCGGCATCACGGCCGGTTGTTACCTTGGTTGCCTCTGGTTATGCTGCTGTGGGCCAACATCCACGGTGGCTTTGCCATCGGCTTTATGCTGATGTTGGCCTACGTTATGGGCGAAGTGGTGAATAACATCACGGCCCACAAAGATGATCCGGTCGTTGGCTGGTCTCGTCTCAGGCATTTACTTGTAGTCATGGTTATTAGCCTGGCCGTGGTAGTAGTTAACCCGCACACATGGCGGATGTGGCTCTATCCCTTTCAAACAGTCGGGATCAGCGCCCTACGCGATTTTATTCAAGAGTGGCAAAGTCCCAACTTTCATTTGCCTTACGTGCAATCTTTTGCCCTGATGTTGTTGCTGGTTATTGCTGCCCTGGCCCGGGCCGGTCGCCGGGCCGACTGGACAGACCTGGCCCTGGTAGCCATGTGGACCGGTTGGGCTTTGTTCGCCGCTCGTAATATTGCTATCTTCGGCCTGATTACCACCCCCATTCTGGCTCGCTACGCCGATTTAGCCTGGGCTGGCCAGTGGCAGACTTGGGGCTACCAGCGGGTCCCTTTTTCCTACCCGGCCACTCCTCCCACCTCTCAAAGCGGAAATTCAAAACTCAAAACTCAAAACTCAAAACTGATTCTCAACTGGGTTTTGTTGGGACTGATTGTCATCGCTGCTTTGATTAAAATTGTCATCCCACTCACCCCTAAGGCCAATCTCAAAGCTGAACAGGATAGCCTGCCGTATCAGGCTGTTGAGTTCCTGAAAAACGAACGCTTGCCTGGCCCGATGTTCAATAGTTATAATTGGGGTGGTTACCTTATTTTTAAGTTATGGCCTGATTACCCGGTTTACATTGATGGGCGCACTGATTTGTACGACGACACTTTTATTCGCCGCTACCTGGGGGTGATGGTGGCCAAGGATGGCTGGCAGCAAACCCTGAATGACGAGGGTATCAACCTGGTGTTTGTCGAGAATGACAGCATACTGGCTAAGTTCTTACGTCAGGAGCCGGTCTGGACGGAGGTTTATCATGACGAGATGGCAGCGATCTTCAGCCGTAAAGTAGCCCGGCCATGATTGAGGCATGAACAATTATCAGGTTTGGCCGACCGGTGCTGATAGACCCATTGCCGCCTATTCTTACTAATGGTATACTCAACTATAAAAACCACTAATTTTTTGGGTATTGTGCCCCACAAATAGTTGGTACAATGACCTCAATGGGAGACAGAAATCCAAAAACCACTTGCCTTGAGGGAGGCTCCCAACCTACTGGGCAACCAATCAATTTAGATTTTTAATCAAGAGGACAAAATGTTTTTTAAGCGTTTGTTAACCATCTGTTTTTTGGCACTGTTTCTTAAATTTGTTTTTACATCATCTGCTCATGCTGCTTATCTTGATCCTGGCAGTGGCAGTTTCATCTTACAAATAGTCATTGCCAGTCTGATGGGTTTTCTTTTTTTGGTCAAAATCTATTGGAAAAAGATACGGACTTTCTTCGGGAGTGTATTTTCCGGAGATGTGAATGAGAAAGACTGAGAAACACAGAAACGTTCCTGGTTCCTTCCGCGATCCCAGCGGGTTTGTTTTCTCGAGGGATGGGCTGATTTATCGCCAAATCAATCGGGCATACCAGGAAAATTATGACCAATTTATGAACTCGGGCCTCTACGACGGGCTGGTTAATGATGAGCTGTTAATTTCTCATACAGAAGTAAGCCTTGAACATGCCGTCACAGAGGATGCCTACAAAGTTATAAAACCTACACCAATTCCTTTTATTTCATATCCGTACGAATGGTGTTTTAGTCAACTCAAGCATGCGGCTCTGTTGACTTTAGAGATTCAATTGAAGGCACTCGATTTTGGCATGTCGCTTAAAGATTGTAGTGCCTATAACGTTCAATATAGAAACGGAAAGCCCATATTTATCGATACGCTCTCTTTTGAAGCGTATCGTGAAGGGCAGCCGTGGGTTGCCTACCGGCAATTTTGCCAACATTTTCTGGCTCCGCTGGCTTTGATGAGTTATACCGACGTTCGGTTACAGCAACTTTTACGAGTTTATATAGACGGTATTCCTCTAGACCTGGCTAGCACGCTTCTGCCGACTCGGAGCCGGCTCAATTTTGCCCTGCTGTCACATATCCACCTGCATGCCAAGTTTCAAAGGCGTTTTGCTGATCAATCAACTGCTGTAGAAAGTCGTCATGTGGGGCGAACAGCTTTTCTTGGTCTGGTAGACAATCTAAGATCGGCCGTGGAGAAATTGAATTGGCAACCTGCTGGCACTGAATGGCATAATTATTATGCTATCTCAAATTACAGTGCCGCTGCTTTGGAGCATAAAAAGCAACTGGTGGCTGAGATGTTAGATAAAATAACACCTCCACCTAAAAGCGTGTGGGACCTGGGGGCGAACGTTGGTTTTTTTAGCCGAATTGCCAGTGATCAGGGTATTCCAACGATCTCCTTTGATATTGATCCGGCCGCCGTTGAAAAAAACTATCTCGAAAGTGTGGCCAAGGCTGAAACAAATATACTGCCAATCGTGCTTGATTTAACCAACCCCAGTCCCGGTCTTGGCTGGGAAAATCGAGAAAGAATGTCTATTGTCAAGCGAGGTCCGGCAGATGTTATCTTTGCCCTGGCCCTTATTCATCATTTGGTCATCTCTAATAACTTACCATTTGATAAAGTGGCTTACTTTTTTAGTCAGGTGGGCCACTCATTGATTATAGAATTTATTCCCAAAAGTGACTCCCAGGTGCAGAAGCTCTTATTGAATAGGGATGACATCTTCGGCGATTACAATCAGCAAACATTTGAACATGAATTTAGTAAGTTCTTTGTTATTCAATCTAAAAATGAGATACCGGATACAAATAGAACCTTGTATTTAATGGCCAAACGTGAGAATTAAAATTATAAAGAAAGGAATGACACAACTCACTCAGACAAAATATCAGTAGCCTCAATAAAATTATAGAGTCGGTTTGAGCCTTTAGAAATATAACTCTTATCCTCTAATAACTCATAGTCCGTCCCAAAATAAAAGTTAAAAACCAGCCGGAATGAATTTACCGGTGAAATTGACTCGTATAAGATATCCTCCTGATCGAAGTTGGGTAAATAGTAGGCATTAAGTATTTTTATATGTGTTTTGAGTGCTTCCGGGCTTATCTGGCTCCAATCTTTTCTTGTTAGAAACTTCGCTGAGGTAAACTCCGGTGTAATCAGGGGACCCTCATCTGATTGGATGATAATAATTGGGGGCGAGTCTGATTTTGATAATATCTCATCGATCAGCAGTTTAATCTGTTCGTTGGTAAAAATCAACTGGTTTACATAATTCTCTACTTCGCTTCTGGTGGCCACTTCTTCTTCTGTCAGTGGCTCACCATGTGAGTCGAATACATAGGGGTCGTGAGGCATCAACATATGGGCAAAAACGAATTTAGGCCCCTCAATCTCAGGTATATCGGCCAGCTTTTGAAATTTATACAGGGCTCTTTGTCTATTTTGAGTGTTGACATCTCCTATAAATATTTCGGCGAGGGGATCAAGGGCTGTCGTCTGCAACAACATGATCGAAAATCCATTTGAGCCCAGAGGGTTATAATTAAAATTCATGTCTGCCAATGGATTTGTTCTGGTCGGATCCCACCAATCGCCAAAATGTATAAATTTATACCCTCGCCTTTTCAGAAAGCGCCACACCCTGTAATCGTGGAGCATGTTATAGATTACCGTGTGGTCATCTGACTCGTCAATAGCTCGTAAATAATCAGGGTATTCCAAATTTAAAGATGAAGCTAACGACAACAAGGTACTTGGATAGTTCGCCCGGCTTTCAGAGGCCACAAAAAAGCCTTTCTCGGTCAGATAATCAATAAAGTTACTATTATCGTAAGCAAAAGACTCTTTAAGGACGGTTGAGTTTGCGTACCGGTCAAAGATAATATAGTAGATGTCTGGGGTGGCAACAGTCGTTTCCGCCGCTGCTCCGTGAGTTTGCATATCAAGATTGGCCGTGTTTCTGGCTTGAAAAACGGTTTTTTCTGTAGACCTTCGTTTAAGTTCATAAGGTACAATTCTTACCAGGGAACTAATGATTAAAAAAGCGGTGACAAAGTTTAGAATCAGCGTATGATTGTGTAAACTTGAGCGTGTCTTGGTGATAAGATAAACACCAAGGGCGAGCAATATACCCCACATCGAGAGCAGATATCTATGTTGCCCAATTTCAAATCCTTGTAAAACTAACCCCTTATGAAAGTGTCCATAAGCGAAGAAAAGGAAGAGAAAGAAAAAGGTAAGCAAACCACCTTTTTTCTTATCTTTAAAGATAAAACTTAGTACCGCCCATAACAACAACGTTGAGAAGAGTATGACCCCCATCGGGATCACAATTTGGTTTGTCGGGACTTGGGTGATGTTAAAAGAAAAGAGGGCTAAAACAGGGAAGAGGGCAAATAGAAAAGGGTAAAGAACTGGTGGATTTTTCATACAGGATCCTAATCGCAGAGTTTAAGGGTCATTATTGTCACAAACAGGATACTCGCCAGACGGAGCGAGCACCATGAGAGGACCGGCAATAACCAGTATCAAGGAGATCATAAATTGATTATACCTTGAGTAGTTTGAGGGAGCAAGCAAAGGGTGTATTTCAATATGTATTCTCAGTATATTAGTCATATTGATTAGACAATTACCAAATGCAGAACAATCCTGGTAAAGCCGAAAAAATACTCTTGCCAATTGGCTTATTACTCATATGTGTAACCTTTGCCTTGAATGAACGGATTATTGCCCAGATAATCCCTGGTCATCAGGTGTCAACAACCACCGGGTTAAAAATAGGGATATTTGTGGTTGATGCGCTCTTTGCTCTGGTGGCAATATTTATTCTCATCCGGCACAAATCGAAAACTAAAATATTGTTAGACGCTTCAATTGGGATCGGTTTTACCCTGGTTTTATTGGCCGGGATAGAGATCGCCTTCTACTACCTTAACCATCAAAACCAGCGTCAGCTTGAAAATGTGGTGTTTGAGTTTACCAATGATAGTCAAGAACGAGACGTGCAGTTTGAAGGGGAACATGCCCAGGCCCTTTTTCAGCGAGATGACTGGTTGGGGTACAGGCCCGTCCCCAACACGCAGGTGGTGGCCAGCCGAAAAAAAGGGGGGGAGATGCTGTACAAGGTAGTCTATTCAATTGACCCGTATGGGCGGCGAGTGACCCCGGTTGAGAATTTGGAGTCTGATCCCCAATTTATTCTATTCTTTGGCGGCTCTTACACCTTTGGCGAAGGGGTGAATGACAACGAAACTATGCCCTATTATGTTTCCCAATTTGCCCCTAAATACAGGTCATACAACTATGGGGTCGGCGGGTACGGTCCCCAGCACATGTTAGCCAAACTGCAAAGCCAGGAGATCATCACAGAAATCGAAGAGGAGCAGGGAGTTCTGGTTTATGTCTTTATCAACGAACATGTTGATCGGGCCATAGGCTCTATGGGCATACACAATCAACGGGGCGATGTGATGCCTTATTACTTTATCGACGCTGATGACAGCCTCATCAGAAAGGGTAATCTCGTCTCTGGTAGACCCTTTCGCTCCTTTGTTTATTCTATCCTTGGCCACAGCCAAACCTTGAAATATTTTGGCATTAGTTTTCCGCTACGTCTTAGAGAGCAGGACTTGAAAACAACCGTCAGAATTATCGCAGAATCCCGTAACATTTACAAAGAAAAATTTAACAGCGATGAATTCTACGTGCTGATTTATCCCACCCTGGGTAGGCCGGAGATGATCCCCTATCTTGAAGCGGCGGGTATAAGCTATTTAGATTATTCCGACTTGCCCGATGCCTACGACAAAAATTTCTGGCTCGGTGAGGGACACCCCGCGGCTAAAGGCCATAAAATTGTGGCCCAGAAACTGGTTCAAGACCTTGAATTACTCGATGAAACAACAGAGTAAAGGACATGAATGGTAACCGATAATACGATGTACACCGTTCAGCCTAAAGAATGGCTGTGGGCACTGACCTGGAGTGTGGTCATATTAGTGATAACCAGCCTGCCCTATCTCTACGGCGCGCTTGCTTCAACGCCAGAGCGTAAGTTTAGTGGCTTTGTGGTTGGCGTCGAAGATGGCCACTCTTATCTGGCCAAAATGCAGCAGGGTCGCTCCGGCTACTGGCTTTTTCGGCTGGCTTACACGCCAGAACCGCACCGGGCCGAACCTTTTTTCTTGTTTTACATTTTACTGGGAAAAATTGCCGGCCTGACCACTCTATCCAACATGGCGGTTTTCCATCTGAGCCGACTGGTAACCATCCCGGCCGGACTGCTAGCTTTTTACTATTTTGCCGCTTATTTTACGGAGCAAGTTCGGGTAAAACAGCTCGCCTGGCTGATTTTTGGTTTCACCGGTGGGCTGGGCTGGTTGTGGCTCGGGCTGGGTGGTCCGGCTGAATTGGGACGCATGCCGGTTGATCTGTGGGTCCCCGATGCTTCTTTCTTTTTGACGGCCCTGACCTATGCCCATTTGCCCCTGGCCCAGGGATTGTTGCTGGTATTGAGTATAGCCAGTCTTGAGTTTGTGCATCACGGTCGGAAACAAGCCGGTTTTGTGGCTGCCGGTTGTGGCCTGATGGTGAGCTTAATTCATCCACACACCTTACCGGTCATCAGCCTGATTCTGGGGCTGTACATTTTGCGACAGCATTACCGGCAAAAACGGGAGCTTTTTGTCAAGGCAACTCGCCTGGTGCTGATAACGCTGCCGGCCCTGCCCTATTTGCTTTACGTATGGGTCGTGTTCAGTCGCAATCCGGCCTTTGTCGCCTGGCGCTGGCAGAGTCTAACCTATTCGCCGGCCCCTGTTCATTACTTGCTTGGATTTGGATTTACCCTGGTGTTGGCTGCGGTAGGGTTAGGTCTGATATGGCCGCAAGTAAATCCAAAGTTTCACTTTTTGCAGGTTTGGAGCATCAGTGTGCCCTTGTTGGTCTATCTGCCGATTGCCCTGCAACGCCGATTTTTGGATGGCTACCAGGCTCCTTTGGCTATGCTGGCAGCAATGGGTCTGGTCTGGCTTACCGAGAAAATTCATAGTCGATTCTGGCGGACCGAGATCGTTGCATTGACGCTGGTAGGGATGTCCCTGACGAATGGGCTGCTGGTGATGGGGGCCATAGGCACTATCCGGCAACGTCCCAACCCTGTTTTCGTTCCCACCTCTGAAGTCGAAGCTGCGCATTGGTTGGCCGAACGGACTGATCAAACTGTTGTACTGGCCTCATACCAAACAGGGAATTATCTACCCACTGTGGCCAACGTACGCACTTTTGTAGGGCACGGTCCCGAGACGATCCACTCTGCTGAAAAACAGGCCCAGGTTAAAACCTTCTTCAATGAAGCGACCGATGAAACCTGGCGTCTGGTGCTGTTGGACCGATTTAACGTAGGCTATGTCTATTACGGGCCTACTGAGCAGACCCTTGGAGGTTTTACCCCGGACCGTGCTCCTTATCTGAGGCAGGTATACAACAATGGCCCGGTACAAATCTACCAGGTCGTGAAGGCACACGACTGAAACACATCTTGGGCTAAAAGCACTGCTGCAAATGACTGATAAGTATAGTATAATGCAAGTAAACCTGAAAGCTGACGAGACCAATGAAACTATCCATTATCATTCCTGTACATAACGAAGAGGCCACCCTGGCAGAGATTGTCAGCCGGGTGCGAGCGACTGGTCTGGTCGATGAGATTATTGTGGTAGACGATGGTTCAACCGATGACTCCCCGACTATTTTGGCCCGGTTACAGAATAGTAATCAGCCTCCTCTGCATCTCTTGCGGCACGAACGGAATCGGGGCAAAGGCGCAGCCATGCGCACCGGTCTGGCCGCTGTGACTGGCGACCTGGTTTTGGTACAAGATGCCGACCTGGAATATGACCCGGCCGACTACCCGGCCTTGTTAGCCCCCTTTGCCGACCCGGCTGTAGAAGTTGTCTACGGTTCTCGCAATCTGCGTCGTAACCCCAAGTCATCAGCCGCCTTTTATTGGGGGGGGCGCTTGTTGAGTTGGATTGCCAACTGGCTGTATGGATCACACATCACCGACGAGGCCACCGGCTACAAGGTCATCAAAACCGAGTTGTTACGTGACATGGGCCTGGAAACTGACGGTTTTGAGTTTTGCCCGGAAGTTACGGCCAAACTGTTGCAACGGGACGTGGCGATCCACGAAGTACCCATTTCATACAACCCTCGCTCCTGGGAAGAGGGCAAGAAAATACAGTGGTACGATGGTCTCATTGCCGTCTGGACATTGGTCAAATATCGTTTCTTCTACGGAAAACAGTAATGGAAAAACTCCATTCCTCAATCAGACATTACCACTACCACTGGGCCATGCTAGGGATTATCTTATTAGCCACTTTACTACGCCTGCCCTGGTTGGGGGGGCAAAGTATTGCCTTTGATGAGGGATATAGCATTGCTGTTGGCTCTGCTGCCTGGCCCACGCTTTTTCAGGCCACGCTTAGTTCGGGTGTTCACCCCCCCCTGTTTTACATTTCTTATAAATTAATCTTGCCTCTGTGGGGTATTACCGAATTCGGCGCTCGCTTCGGCACTTTTATCTTCGGCCTGTTAACGGTCCCTCTTTTGTATAAATTGGGGCAGTTAATGTTCGACCGTCAGACGGGATTGCTGGCGGCCACCTTATTAGCCATTAGCCCGATCCACACCTGGCTGTCGCAAGAAGCGCGTATGTACGGCCCATTGATTATGTTGATGACGATCAGTATGCTCTTCTTCTGGCAGGCATTACGTACAAATCAGCGGCGCTATTGGATCGGCTTAACTGTTGTTGATGCCCTGGCTTTTAATTTACATTACTTTAGCCTGTGGATACCGATCATCCAATTCGTATTCATTCTGAGCCATTTTGCCCGCTATTTTAGCCAGTTTCGCTTGTGGGTCGCTACGCGATTTGTGGCCGGGTTAGCTTTACTGCCGTGGCTCATTGTCATCGCTTTACGAGAATATCAAAGCTTTGGCATTGGTTTCCTCCAAAAACCCGATCTCCTGGATTTGCCCTTGACCCTGTGGAACTTTGCTATTGGCTCCAGTTCGTCTTCCTTTTGGCCATTCACGGTTCTTGCTTTAGGAGTATTTGCCCTAGCTTTGTTCAATGGGTTACGAGGTACAGCAAGACCCTCTCGTTTTGCTCAGGCCATACTGGCCCTATGGGCTGGGTTGCCCCTGATTTTTGTCTGGCTTATCTCCCAACGCCGCTCGTTTTACGCCGATCGCTATCTCTCGTTCGTCATCCCCGGCTTTATTCTGCTATTTGCCTTTGGGGTGACCCGGATGAAACCATCGCCCTGGCGCAGCTTATTGTTGACCGGGTTAATCGTGGCCAGCGGATATGGCCTGGTAACCACCCACCTTGACCCGGCTTTCCAGAAAGACGATTGGCGTGGAGTCGCGGCTTACATTAGCCGTTATGAACAACCTGAAGATGTTATCTTGCTTTACACAACCCACATCAAATTTCCCTTTGATTATTATTACCAGGGTCAGGCCCCCTCAAAACCGATCAGTCTGAACCTGGCCCAGTACCCGCTTGAACCGCTGACAACAGGCCACCATCGCGCCTGGGTGGTCTACCCCTATACCCGTCGTCCCACCCATTACCCGAAACAGCCACTTTTACCCAACGGCTATTGGGACAACGATCCAGATCGAAACCCCCTACTGGTCGAATGGCTTGAGGCGCATGCCAATGATGTGATTGACTATCAACATTTCCGTGGCATCCAGCTCTGGTTGGTCGACCTAAATACAACCACCGCCCGGAGCAAGCCCTAATGACCAATCGACCAACCAACCGTCTATCCAGCCAACCAACCACCTACTGGCTCATCCTGGCGGTATTGCTACTGATCGTCATTGCCGCCGAGTCCTTTGCCCTCTACACCGTCTTCACCAGTAAATTCCCCAGCGGCAACGACTTTTTTGTCCGCTGGTTGGGAGGACGCGAATATTTGCTGCACGGCACCAACCCCTTTGACCGTTCCATCGCCGAGCAGGCCCAAACAGCCATGTTCGGTCACCTGGCCCGGCCCGAGGATAAGGACCAGGCTTATTTTGCCTATCCCCTGTATACCCTCTACTTCTTCTGGCCGCTGAGCCTGCTGCCCTATGCCTGGGCCCAGGCCATCTGGATGGCGCTGCTGCAATTTATGCTATTAGGCAGCACGGTGCTGGCTATCCGCTTGGCCGGCTGGCAGCCGCCCAATTGGCTCTTCTGGTTCACCGTTTTTTGGGGAATTTTCTTTTACAATGGAGCGCGGGCCATTCTGCTGGGTCAATTCTCAATTCTGGTGGGCCTGGCTCTGTTTCTGGCCCTGTGGGCCATTCAACAGCGTCGTGATGGTTGGGCCGGCCTGTTTCTATCGGTGGCGACCATCAAGCCGCAGATGATTTTTCTGGTGCTGGTTTTCTTGCTGGTGTGGGCCTTGCTTCAGCAACGCTGGCGCTTGATTGGCAGCTTCATCCTTAGTCTATTGGTTTTAGTGGCCAGCAGCATGCTCCTGGTGCCTACCTGGCCCCTTGATTTTGTACGCAATGCGATTGCCTATAGTGATTACGTTGCCTTCGGCACCCCTCTGGAAAACCTGCTTCACTACTTTTTCCCGGCTGAGGTAGCTGCTCCGTTGACCGTGAGCCTGTCGGCTCTTTTCTTCCTGGCCCTGTTACCCGGTTGGTGGCTGGCCTGGCGTAGTTCGCCCTTCCTCGTTCCATTTACAGGGGAGGATAAAGGGACGAAAATTAGGAGTCCAAAGTGTACTTTGGACTCCGGCAGGCTGACCCTATTTTCGGAGCAAGGCACCTACACCTGGGCCGTGCTATCAACGCTGATTGTGGGCAGCCTGATCACGTTTCGCTCGGCCACGACCAATCAGGTCATCCTGTACTTGCCTCTCTTCTTCTTTTTCCGGCGCTTGTTTTTAGGAGGAAATCGGGTGGCTACTATCGCTGCTTTCATGATCGAAATTGGCCTGGTCGTTCTTATGTGGGGTGTTTTCGCCATTACCCTGGCGGGGAATTGGGAACACGTGATGATGCACGGCCTTTTACCGGCTTTGATGCTGCTACTCTATGCCGCCGATTGGCGTGGGCTATGGCGGGTGGCCAACGAGCCAAGAACAACGGCATAGGGATGCCGTTGCTACGGAAATTATCGCTCTTACGCGGCCGATTGGCGTGGGCTATGGCGGGTGGCCAGCGAGCCAAGAACAACGGCATAGAGATACCGTTGCTACAGAAATTGACGACTCATTCCATCGAGGCAGTGTCATGAACCAACGTACAGAAACCTGGCGATGGCTCCTGGTGAGTGTCTTTCTGCTCTGGATTTTTGGGGTCCTGGCCAGCTTTTTCGCCGTCCAAAAACCCTTTTCGGTAGCCAATGCCCTGGCCATTGGCCACGCCCTGCTGGACCTGTTGACGGTCGGCTGGCTGGCGCTGATTGCTTTGCTGGCCGGGGCCTGGTTTCTACAACGACTCTGGTCTACCGGCCTGCCTCTGGCCGAAACCCTCATTCTGGGTACGGGCCTGGGGCTGGGAGCACTGGGGCTGCTTAGCCTGGCCGTGGGCCTGATGGGCCTGTTCCAGCCTGTTGTGGCCTATGGTGTCACCATTGCTCTGAGTGTAGTTTTGGCCCCCCAGGCCGTTCGTTTCTTTCACCGATATCGCCACTGGCGACCGGTTAATCGCCCCGGCCTGTTCACGATCCTCTACCTGTTGCTAATGGCCCTGGTGACCTTGCTGGTGGCCTTGCTGCCGCCGGTCGATTGGGATGGCCTGTTCTATCACCTGACCGGCCCCAAAATTTATCTACAGAGTGGCCGGGTGGTGGGCGACATAGACATCCCCCACCTCAGCTTCCCCGCCCTGATGGAAATGCTCTACGCCTGGGCCATCCTGCTGCGGGGTGATATTGCCGCCAAACTGTTGCACACCCTTTTTGGCTTACTGTTGGCAGGTTTGGTTTATCTGACTGCTCGCCGCTTCCTGGGCCAAAAATCGGCCTGGCCGGCCGTGCTCGTCCTGACCAGTATGCCGATGATAAGCACCCTGGCCGGTTGGGCTTACAACGACCTGGCCCTGGCCTTTTACCAATTAGCCAGCCTTTATTCAATGATCAATTATCAACCCACAGGGCAAGTGTTAGCAATTAGTAATGATCAAACAGGGAAGCGTGACATTCAGTCCCCCACCCCCCATCCGGAACCCCATATCCAAAATCCCGCCTCCCGAATCGCAAACTCACAATTCACAACCTTCGGCAATTCACAACCTTCGGCAATTCGGGTCTGGCTTATTCTCAGCGGAATTTTCGCCGGGCTGGCTATGGGTATGAAGTACACCAGCTTCATCACCCCCCTGGTTGTTGGCAGCCTGATCCTGTGGTATGCTTATCGCCGTTCACGTTTCACGCTCCACGCTCCACGCTCCACGCTTCCCGCTCTCCGCTCCCCGCTCTCCGCTCTCCGCTCCACCGGATTGGTAGATCTTGCCACCTTCGTTCTCGTCGCCCTACTGGTGGCCTTACCCTGGTACGTTAAAAACTGGGCTTTCACCGGCAACCCGGTTTATCCGTTTCTATTTGGCTGGTTCGGCGGCCAATATTGGGACAATTTCCGGGTCGACTGGTACGCCGCCGCCGGAACGGGCATCGGTTTTCGACCGGGCACGCTGCTAACCCTGCCCTGGCTGCTGACGTTGGGCATACGTGACGCCAACTACTGGGATGGACGCACCGGGCCTCTTTTCTTGCTTTTTCTGCCGCTGATTTTGCTGTATGGTTTCTTCGACGACCGCTATACTGCCTCCCGCTCATCGGCCAAGGAACAGGGGGGACGACCGGTGGCCCTCTCGCCGCTCCTCGTTTATGCCCTGGCTCAGTTTGGCTTCTGGACGCTGGGGGTCGTCTGGTCCCGCTCGCTGTGGCAATCGCGGCTGTTATTGCCCGGCCTGGTTGCTCTGGCCCCGGTGGCCGGTTGGATATGGGCCGGTTTGTCTCGCCTTGATATGCCCAATTTCTCCTTAAGCCGCTTCACCAATCTGGCCATTGGCCTGACTTTGGCCCTGACCGTAATTGACACAGGGCTGCTCACCCTCAAAATCGATCCGTTGTCTTATCTGACCGGTCTGGAAACACGGGAGCAGTATCTCACCCGGCGACTGGGAGCCTATTACGCGGCGATGCAACAAATAAACGAAGACCTGCCCGCCGAAGCCGTGGTAACCTTTTTATGGGAACCACGCAGCTATAATTGCCAGCTCGATTGCCGGCCTGATAGCATTCTGGATGAGTTTCCCCATCTGGTTGACCGTTATGGTTCGGCCGAGGCCATTGTCCAGGCCTGGCAACAAGCCGGGGTGACCCACGTCCTGATCCACCGTTCCGGTCTAAATTTTATACTCAACCACTCACCCGAAACTATAGACACCACCGTGCTAACCGAACTGGAGACCAAGGCCTTCCGTCTTGTGTTCGATGTAGCCGGCGCCTATCAACTCTATGCCCTGGAGCCGGATTTATGAGCAAGCAACACCGCGATTTGGGGCTACTCTTCGGCCTGGCTTTACTGGTCCGCTTATTGGCCGCTCTGCCCCAACAGCAACCTAACTACATGGACGCGGCCTATTCCTACGTCAATGCCCTCAACCTGGCGGCGGGGCGCGGCTTCGTGGAAGATTTTGTCTGGAATTATCTCAATAATCTCGAGACGCTACCGCAACCCAGCCACCTCTACTGGATGCCTCTCACCTCCATTTTGGCCTGGTTGGGAATGGTGGTGGGGGGCGCTACCTATCGCGCCGCCCAGATACCTTTCGTGGTTGTATCCGCTTTGTTGGCTCCAATTAGCTATTGGGCCACCTATACCCTGTCCGGCCAACGCTGGCCAGGTTGGCTGGCCGGCCTGTTCGTCATTTTTAGTGGCTTTTATTTCCCTTTTTGGACAGCCATTGACAATTTTACCCCCTTTGCCGTGGCCGGTTCACTGGCTTTACTGATGGCCTGGGAGGGGATGGCGAGGGAGGACGAACGACGAACGACGAACGACGAACGACGGACGACAGACAAGGTTCAATCCCACATCCCTTATTATCTACTTGCAGCAGGTGCATTCGCCGGGCTGGCCCACCTTGCCCGCGCCGACGGTCCCCTCTTGCTGATCGCTATTATTCTGATTTACCTTTTACGAGTTATATCGCCCTCAACACATAACACGCAACCCTGTCCTGAGCGAAGCCGAAGGGACGCAACACACAACCCTGTCCTGAGCGAAGCCGAAGGGACGCAACACGCAATACGCAATACGTTTCACGTTTCACGTTTCACGTTTTACCTCATCCTGGGCTATGCCCTGGTCATAACCCCCTGGTTTATTCGCAACTGGCTGGTGGTCGGCACCCCCTTACCCACGGCTGGCTCGCAAACGATCTGGCTGGCTACGGCCAACAACTTGTTTAGCTCTTACAATGGTCTATACAGTTTTGGGCGGGAATTGTCAGCCCGCACCTTTTTTGCCCAGGGTCCGGGTCCAATCCTGCAAGGACGCTGGTGGGTGTTGACCGCCAATTTGCAGACGGTGCTGGCAGTTTGGAGCATGATTTTTCTGGCTCCGTTAACTTTAGTGGGGGTCTGGCATTTGCGTCGCCATCTTTTGAGCCAATTGGTTGGACTATACGCGCTGCTTCTCTTCATGGCTATGACCCTGGTTTTTGCTTTTCCTGGGGCCCTGGGAGGGCTCTTTCATTCCGGCGGGGCGTTACTACCCTTTATTTATGCGGCCGCTGTGATTGGCTTAGATGGCACTGTCGATTGGGTGGCCAGTCGTCGCCGCCAGTGGGATGCAAAATTAGCCAAACGATTTTTCGGCCTGGGGTTGGTGCTTATGGCCGTGGCTCTGAGTAGCTTCATTTACTACCGCCGAGTCGTTCAAAACAACGCCTGGAATAACGCAGATAGCCTATATCCGACCGTGGCTGCCTGGGTGGCCGAACAAGACCCGGCGGCAATCGTTATGATTAACAACCCCCCGGCTTATCGCTATCACGGGGGAGGACTGAGTGTCGTCGTGCCCAATGAAAACCTGGAAACCACCCTGCAAGTCGCCCGCAAATACCGGGTAGATTATCTCATTCTGGAACCGAACCACCCTGCCCCTCTGACCGACCTGTATTACCAAACGGTGACCTATCCCCGGTTGTCTCTGGTTAAGACGTTTGGGGATATTTATGTTTTTGAGATTGTCGAGCCATAGGGTCTATGATCACCAAACTCAAAATTCAAAATTCAAAATTCAAAACTATTGTCCTCTGGCTGGCTGCGGCCCTGATTGTGGGCTTGTTCTACCTGGCTGTTTCAGTCTGGGGCTTTGGCTTTTCCGGCTTTCCTCTGGACGATGCCTGGATTCATCAAACCTACGCTCGTAATCTGGCCCGCAGTGGGCAACTGGCTTTTGTGCCGGGCGTACCCAGCGCGGGCTCAACCGCCCCCTTGTGGTCTTTATTGCTCAGTCTGGGATATTTGCTCAGACTGCCTTTTCAGATCTGGACCTATGGGCTGGGGCTTATTTTTCTGGCCCTGACCGGCTGGACGATGGCCCGGCTGGGCGCTCGTCTCTTTCCAGAGCAGCCTTGGGTTGGTCTGCTGGCCGGACTATTTTGCATCTTTGAATGGCACTTAACCTGGGCAGCCGTCTCCGGGATGGAGACGATTTTGTTCGTCTGGCTATCAATCTTCCTATTTGAGCGTTACCTGGCCCATTCGCCCATTCGCCCATTCGCCCACTTTGGCCTGGGCATTTTGGGCGGGCTATTAATCCTGACCCGGCCGGAGGGGGTGGGGCTGGTCGGCCTGGTGGGCCTGGATATGGCCTACCGCTGGTGGCGTCAGAAACCGGAAAATTCTAGTTTTTTCTCCGATTTGCTGCAGAGCTGGGTTTGGCTTGCGGCCGGGGTGGGCTTACTCCTTATGCCTTATATAGGTCTTCACTTGTGGACGACCGGCCTGCCCTTTCCCAACACTTTCTACGCCAAGCAGGCCGAATACAATGTCATCTTGAAATCTTTCCCGCTCTGGTGGCGGCTGTTTGGTAATTTCGGTCCCCCCATAGAAACTGCGCAGGGAGTGTTTCGGGTCATCTTTATTGGGGCTCAACTGCTCCTGTTACCGGGGTTGTTTTTTGGAGCCTGGTTGACCCTTAAAGAGCGCCGGGCAACCTTACTCCCCATGTGGTTGTGGTGGATTAGCTACTTGCTGCTGTATGGGCTGCGACTGCCGGTCACTTATCAACACGGACGCTATCAAATTCCAGCCATTGCCTGGGTAGTTTTGTTGGGCGTGTGGGGCACGAGCCGCTTGTTGAGGGGCCTTTCTGGACAACATCTTGTGCTTCGGGCAGCCGGCCGGGCGCTGGCCCTATCGCTGTTGATATTGGTGCTGGCCTTTACCGTGATTGGGGCCCGAGCCTACGGGCGAGACGTACGGTTTATTGAGAGCGAGATGGTCGCCACAGCCAAATGGTTAAATGAAAACACACCGCCTGACACCCTCATTGCCGCCCACGATATTGGAGCTATCGGATACTTTACGCAACGACCTCTAATCGATCTGGCCGGCTTGATCACGCCGGCAGTTATTCCTTTTATCAGAGATGAAGGGGCCCTCTTTGATTTTATCATAACCCGGCAGGCCGACTATCTGGTTACGTTCCCCTCGTGGTATCCCCACCTGACTCAAAACCCAAGCCTGACCTTGATCTATAGTACTGATGCTCTCTGGACACCACAAGCAGGCGGTGATAATATGACTGTTTACCAAATAGATTCTAAACCTTGAACTGCCTGCACCAATGCGATTGATTATGGTCTTGGACAATTTCCCAAGCGACAGATCATCTGGCAGGTTGCGTTCTCGAGTTGTTGAACTAATTGGCGTTGCCGGTTACGATATTGAGTGGCATAGGTCTGGTTTAAGTCGGCCAAACGTTGGCGCAAATTATGTACGGTCGCTTGGTGGTCGGCCAGATGGTATGCTGAAACACTCCCAAACGTAAAGGGGGATTGTTTGCTCCTTACGTTTAAAATCAGTAGAATCAAGAGTGTAGGACACTTTTGCTCTAAAGGACGGGGATGACATTCCCAACTGGTAATAATTTATGAATACAGAGGCAACTCCAGAAACAACCTTGCGTAAAACCCTGCACCTGCTGGTGCGACGACTGGGCTTATCTCCGGACGAAGTGGCCCAGCTACGCCTGTCTCACTTGCACCTGGCCGGTAAAAATCCCAATATTAGCTTTACCCCGGCCGGGAGTAAGACTCTCAAGACGGTGGACCTCGATTTAGAGTCCCATCGAGCTCTGGTCGGTTGGCTGGTCTCTCGACCCGATTCGGTCGGCGATTTTCTATTTCCCGGCAGTGGGGCTGAGGCCATGGGCTCGCAAGAGATAGAGCAGGCCGTCAAAGCCGCAGAAAGCGATCGGGGAGTCATTGCTGGGGAGGCTGGTGAAGAAACTGAAACTAAGAGTGAGCGTCCTGGTCTGGATGAGATTAAACCCACACCAGGGGCTGGTCGACCGTCCGGTGGTGAGGCGACGATGGTCAGTGGCTCCAGCAGGCCGATGCCGCCTCCCTCCAGACCGGAAATGGGCACGCCTCCTCGACCCCTGGGTAATACGTTGGTATCCCGGTTCAGACCGCCCCCGCCCCCTCCGGCCACGGTGCCGGAAGTGGATGAGTCGGTTAATATTCCCTTGCCCTCTGTTATGCCCAAGCCACCCCCGGCCCCTCCACCCGAATCTGAGCTTGACACCCCGGAAGCTGTTGGTCCGATTGAAAAAGAATTGGCAGAAGCCCCGGCTCCTGGTCCAACTGCCGCTCCAACTGAACAAAAAGAGGCCGAAACGGAGAGCGGCAAAGAGAGTCCGGCTGATCGTCCGCCGGTAGCCGAAGAGAGACGCGTTGAGCCTCCGCCCGTGGCCAAAGAGCCGCAAGTTGCCAGTCGTCCGGTGGCCAAGGAGAGGCCGGTTGAGCGTTCCGCCCGTCCCCAGGAAAAAGAAGCCAGACCGGCCAGTCGTCCAATACCTCCTCAAAAGAGGCGGAAATCAGCGGCCGAGCAAGCGGCCCGACAACCGCAACCAGACGCTAGACGTTCATCATCGAGACTGCTGCGAGTGATTCTCCCCGTGGCGGCCATCGTGGTGATCTTGGGGTGTGTCGTGTGTGTGGGTGGAGGAGGCTGGTTCCTCTGGCAGAGTGAAACAGGCAGTGAGTTACTGGCTGGACTGGGTTTGCCAGGCGCGATTCCTGAAGAGGAAATAATTGAAGCTGGTGGGGATACTGAGGCCACCCCGGATACGGTTGGTTTTCAGTCGCCGATTTCACCCCCTCCAACGCCAACTTTGCCGCCGACAACAACGCCGACCGCCCTACCACCCACCAATACCCCACTCCCCACGGAGACAGCCACCCCGCTGCCAACAGATACGCCTGTGCCACCGCCTACGGATACGCCCATTCCAACCGATACCCCCCTGCCGACCGATACCCCGCCACCGACTGAACCGACCGACACGCCCACCCCGGCTGAGACCCCCACCCCGGCCATGAAATATGAGGCCCCGGTGCTACTGGAACCAGAAGATAATTTTGCCTTTATCCAGGGAAATACAATCGTGCTGCGGTGGGAACCGGTGGACGAGTTAGCTCCGGATGAGCAGTATGCGGTGCGCCTGGTCTATCCTTACGAAGGCAAACTTACTTATCAAGGCACGCAAGTCAAGGAATCGGAGTGGACGGTCCCCTTGTCTCTGTTCGGACAGATTGATCCACCTGAGAATCGTTACGAGTGGTTTATCGTGGTAGAGCGCCTCAACGATGACGGCTCCGGCACCGCTATTAGCCCCGAAAGTGAAAGACGCACCTTTACCTGGAAGTAGCGTAGAGTGTAAAGATCGTCTCTAAATACGCAATTCGTTACCCGACATTTGAAAATCAGAAACCAGGTTTTTCACTTGCTGAGGCATTTTTGGCTCTCCAGAATGCTCAAAAAGCAACGATTAGCTTGGTTCAGACGACAAAAAACCTGGTTTCTCTCCTCGTGTCGGGTAGTGAAAATACGCAACACGCAACACATCGAAGATACGCTCAGGAAAAAGCGTGTCGCCAGGCGAATGTTCTGCGGTAACCGTAATCCGTGCTGAAACTGCCGAAGAGTTTGGCCGGCATGCGGCGTACTGGATGCCGACCCAGCGCCCGCAAGCCGCGCTGGACAATTCTAAAGGGAGAGTAGATGGTGCGGCAGATGCGGTCGTACTCTTGCTCAAATTCCTCCACCGTCATTTGCTGGGGATAGTAAGTAACGTGGGCGGTATCGTAATAGCGCCAGGTCTTGCCGGGGATCAGGCGATTTTCTTTAATCAGTTGCGCTCGGAAAGGCGTCCCGGGATAGGGGGTCAGGACGGTGGCGCTCATGCTGTCCAGGGCGGATTTTTTGGCGAATTCCCAGGTGTCCCACATCACTTGAGGGGTATCGGCATCAAACCCAAAAACAAAGAGCCCGACCACCCCAATCCCGTGAGCCTGGATGCTATTAATGGCCTCTTGATATTGTTGTATTAACCCCTTGCTTTTGCCTCCCAACTCACGCCGGTTGGCCGGGTTAACCGACTCAAAACCGATAAAGAATTTATCCAGGTGGGCCCGCCGGGCCAGCTTGAGTAACTCCGGATATTTGGCCACCATCATTTCGGCCTGGGTGGTCCAACCACGCAGCGGCAGCTTTTCCAGGGCCAGGAAAAGCTTTTCTGTGTAGTCCGGGTCGATGGCAAAGGCCAGGCCAAAATTATCGTCGGTTAAGAAGAAACGGTCAATCTGACGCCGTTCAATCTCCTCGACAATCTCCTCCACCGGTCGAAAACGCATCTTCTGTCCGCTGACCCGGATGGCGGTACAGAAGGAGCAGTTGCGCGGACAGCCTCGCGTAATTTCTAATAGGGGAGTCCAGTAGCGCCGTCGCTCATCTACCTGGGTAATAACCCGGTCCGTCAAGGGAGCCACGCCGGCCAGGTCGGCCCACTCGGTATCGTTGTACAGCGGCTTGAGCCTATCGTTTTGAAAATCTTCAATAATTTGGGGCCAGGTCCGGTAAGCTTCACCCGTAACCACCACATCGGCCCAGCGCGCCACATCTTCGGGCATCAACGTGGCATGAGCCCCCCCCACGACTACGGTTTGTACGCCGGCTTTATGGGCGATTTTGGTATAACGTTCGGCGGTCTCAATGGCTAATGTTTTGGAAGTAATGCCAACCAAGTCATGCTTACCCAGGGTGCGAATTTTGTTATCCAGATACTCCCAATTCTCATCCCAAATTTCTACCTCGATTCCATCTGGCACCAACGAGGCCAGACGCATTAACGTGTAGGGAATGGCCGGTGCTTTACCAAAGATACGGCCTTCACGGCCCGGATGAATGAGCAGAACTTTTCGGATTTCCAAATTTTTTCCTCCGTTTTGCCCTGAGTCTAGCACAGGATAAAACGGGAGGCAATTTTTATAGTGGAGTTTGTAAATATTCCTGGCTGACACATCCCCCCAAAAGCCCATTGTTTCAGTTCGGCGGATTTGCTATACTTGAGGTGAAAGCTTCGGCAAAAAGCCAGGCCGCGTTCAGTAAAGAACGTGGCCTGCGTTTGTACCTTTCCAGTTTAACAAGCGTCATGTTGCGGGTCTTCAGATATCCCTGGCTATCAATTTGATATTACAGGAATTTTTTTACCGGAGCTATCTCAAATTACGATTGAGTTGAGGTAGATGCAGATATACCTGCTTGCGGCTAATCTGTTTACCCTGGCGGCTTTGTTGTTGGGGCTGGGTAGTTTTTCTGGAGGCACTCGCCCTGGTCGACTGTTGCCCCTTTTTCTGCTGGTTATCAGCCGCTCTCTGGCTTTGATAATTTCTCTCGCCATCCCAGCGACTCACCAGATGGCCAGGGCTGGTATCGGTGCGTTGGAAATTTTCAGTACTTTTTGTGTGGTGTGGGCATTAACTGGCCCGACCTCACATTTGCCTGCACCTTGGCCGAAACTGGCCTGGTTAGGCACAGCGGTCGCTTTGCTTTTCTCTATTTTACCGCTCATGCCAATTTGGCCGATTCCCCCTGAAATTTTTAGCCTGACCATTGCTATCTTTAGTACGTCCCTCATTTTAACCAGTCTGGGTCAGGTGCGTTGGCCTCATCTGGCCACCCCCCTAATTTTGGCCCTGGCCAATTTTTTGAGTTTGTTGCACTTCACCAATGTCTCCTGGTTAATTAACTTGTTGGCCTATGCCTTTTTTATTAACGCTATTCATTGGGAGCGTATCCAGGCTCACTATCGAACCTATCGGGATCAACAGAAAATGGCAGAGGCTTTAGTCCAGGAGGCTGCCAATCTCAGTCGGGAGCGACAACGATGGCTTGAAGTGAGCGAACTGATCAGCAATGTGCCCAATTTGAGCCAGTCGATGGAGCATATTGCCCAGAGTATGGCCCACATTACCCATGCTGATCAATCGGCTATTGTGATGTTGGATGGCCGGGTCAAAGGACAAGCTCGCCTGGTGACCCTGTACAGCCCAGAACGACCGGTGCACTTGGCCAGGCAAGGTGACGTCGCTTTTCCGGTGGCCAACTGCCCCCCTCTACAGGCAGCCATTGAAAGCCAGCGGCAAATACTGCTGCCTCAGCCCAAAACAGGCCGGCAAAACCTTAATGGCTTGAATAAACTCTATGCCCTCTGGCACGAAGAGCGGCTGGGACCGACGTTGATCCAACCCTTAGCTGTGCAGGGCCAGCCTATTGGGGTGTTGGTGTTGGGTAACCCGGTTACCAAGCGTCCCATCCGTGAAAACGATGTGCGTTTATGCCAAGCTTTGGCCTCGCAAATTGCGACCCTGGTTGAGCATCGTCGCCGCTATCTTGAGCTTGAAACGCAGGCCAGGGCAATGGCTGTGACTGAGCAAAAACAAACCAAAGAGGCTGTGGCTACCACCGGCCCCGAGCAGATAAAGACGGCGGTAACGGTCACCGAACCAGAACGGACCAATGGGACGGTCGTAGCCAGCAAGCCAGAACAGACTAACAGGTTTGAAGCATATCAGGCAATTTTGGAAACCATTGGCGATGGTATCGTGGTCAGTGATACCAGGGGCCAGGTTCGCCTGGTCAATCGAGCTGCCGAACGTATCCTGGGTAAACCACGCCGGGAACTGCTTGGCCAACCCATCGGAACTATTTATGGCGAAATTGATACCCAGGAGCCGATAGAGGATTTAATGGTGGCCTTCTCCCGGCGTAACCAGGCTGTGCCCACCTTCGTTGAAACCAATGATCAAGTCATTCAGGGCCGACTGGTTCCCTGGCGTAACGACGAATACCAGTGGTTGGGCATTATCGCCGTTTTTAGAGATGTGACTCGTGAGGTCAGAGCCGATAGGGTCAGAAATGATTTTATGGCGGCCCTATCTCGTGAATTACGGGCCCCCTTAACAACCGTCAAGGGTTACTCAGAATTAATTACCAATGGGGCCATGGGTGACTATTCGCCAGAACAGATGCACGTACAGCAGATTATTCACAGCAGTTCCGAACGGATGGTGGAAATTCTTGACAATGCTATCCGCATTACCACCCAGAAAAAGCATCAGGTTTTACCCAGGTTTGAAGAAACAGATGTAGCCAAGGTTATTGGTGAGGCTCTGCGGGAGATAGCCTCCCTGGCTGAAGTGCATGAATTGAGTTTAAGCCGTGAAATTAAGACCGAATTACCGTTAATGACCATTGATGGTAGACACCTGCGCCGGATATTGGATAATTTGCTCTCCAATGCCTGTCGTTTTACCCCTCCGGGCGGCCAGGTAACGCTACGGGCTTGGGTACAGTCTGAGCGGGAGGGGAACACAACCCGCCCTTACCTGCTGCTGGCAGTGGCTGATACTGGCATCGGTATTTCTCGAATAGAGATCAAACGAATTTTCGATCCTTTCTATCGAGGACACAATCAAAATCCGGATGAACAGGGCGGCATGGGTATGGGTCTGGCCGTGGTCAAAGAGCTGGTTGAGTTGTACAATGGCCGGGTTTGGGTGGAAAGCGTGGTTGGTGAAGGTTCTGTTTTTCAAGTCGCTTTGCCGATAACCCAGGAATATTAGGTTATACCCTGAACCGCCCCCGCCGTTGATTCGCTTTCATTATCCGGCTTGTGGTATCCTCTTCAAATTGGTTGGTGATGTAGGGGCGAGGCAAGTCGGAGCGTGGCTTGTTTGCTTCGATCACTACCAATCCGACTTGCCTCGCCCTTACTTTTGGAGAGGATACGGCTTGTGCTATAATTGCCTCGACAGATCATACGGGTATAGAAATGTCAGATAACAATAATTCCAAATCTATCCTGATTGTCGAGGATGATGAAACCTTACAACAAACGTTAGCCTATAACCTGGAAAGAGAAGGTTATCTTGTTACGACTGCGGCCGATGGCCAAACCGGTTTGGAGTTGGCCCGGACCCAGACCCCTGACTTAATTATCCTGGATGTTATGCTGCCGGAGTTAGACGGTCTCTCGGTCTGTCGTATCCTGCACCGTGAGCTGGAAATCCCGATCATCATGCTGACGGCCCGCTCCAGCGAGGTGGATAAAATCATCGGCCTTGACTCCGGCGCTGATGACTACATCACCAAACCCTTTAGTCTGGGGGAATTTTTGGCCCGCGTACGAGCCGCCCTGCGTCGCAAATCCAAGCCTACCGCACCTGAGCATCTTCAATCAGGTGATTTAAGGCTCGACCTGGTTGGGCGTCGGGTTTATAAAGGAGAACAAGAGTTAGACCTGAGCCATAAAGAGTTCGACCTGCTGGCAGAATTGATGCGTAATCGGAGAGTCGTTCTCTCGCGTGACTTATTGCTGACTAAAGTCTGGGGCTATGACTATTATGGTGAGTCCCGCACGGTTGACGTACACATTCGTTGGTTGCGTGAGAAGATAGAAGAGGAACCTTCAAAGCCGAAACGAATTACGACCATTCGCAGCATTGGCTATCGATTTGAAGGTTAATGATTAGGAATTTTCTTTTTCGTAGGCCCCGCATCCCTATGCGGGGGCCGGGCATAGGGATGCCCTCTCTACGAAAGAGATAGATTTATTTGGTTTTATCTACGTAACTGCTCATCCAGAATGTCATCCGGGTCGACGTTTGCCTCATACATCCTGCCCGTTACGATGTAAATGATGCGTTCGGCCACATTAGTCGCCAGGTCGCCGAAGCGTTCCAACTCCCGGGCTACCCGCAAAATCTCATAGGTGGCCTCGACCTTATCTGGATTCTGGGTCTGGGCCATACGTTCCATGATCTGGGTAAAAATGCGGGCGTAGAGTCCATCCACCTCGTCATCCTGGTTGGTGACGAGCCTGGCCAAATCGACGTTATCGCGCGCATAGGCCGTCATGTTTTGACGCAGCATAGTGCCTACCAACTCACCCATTTGCTTGAGTTCGGGGGGGTGTGGTCGATTAGGGTACTGCACCATATGCGGAATGACCTTGGCGATGCCTTTAGTCTGATCTCCCATACGCTCCAGGTCAACGATCATATTCATCACGGCCACGATGGCCCGCAAGTCTCGGGCCGCCGGTTGTTGGGTCACAATCAGTTCGAAACACATCTCCTCAATGGAAAAGCGGGCGGCATTCACCGCAGTGTCAGCCTCGAACACTTGATGAGCCAGGTCGATATCCAATCTCTCCAAGGCTTTAAGGGCCAATTGCAGTTCCTCTTCAACCATGCTCCCCATTTTTAAAATCTCATCACGCAACTCGGCGAGCTTTCTCTCAAATCGTTCGCGCATTATTCCTCCTATGAGTAATTGGCCTTAGCCACGGCGACCGGTGATGTAAGCCTCGGTCAATTCCGCCTGGGGTGAGCTAAAAAGCTCGGCTGTTCTGTTGAATTCGACCAGTCGTCCGAGCCAGAAAAAGCCGGTCCAGTGAGAAGCACGTGCTGCCTGCTGCATATTATGGGTAACGATGACAATGGTGTAGGTCTCGGCCAACCTGCGCATCAAATCCTCAATGTGCAGCGTAGCCACCGGATCAAGGGCCGAGCAAGGCTCGTCCATTAAGATCACTTCCGGTTTCACAGCAATGGCCCGGGCAATACATAAACGTTGCTGCTGACCTGGATTCAGATCAAGAGCTGAGTCTCGCAGGCGATGTTTGACTTCGTCCCACAGGACAGCCTCTTTCAGGCTCTCCTGTACAATCTGATCAAGGTTGCCGTTTTTGGTCATACCCAGAACGCGTGGGCCAAAAGCAACGTTATTGTAGATGCTTTGCGAAAATGGGTTCGGACGTTGGAACACCATCCCGATGCGCTGCCGTAATTCTACCACATCTACGTCTGAATCGTAAATATTTTTACCGTCCAACAGTACCTTGCCTGTGGCCCGGGTATTACTGATGGTCTCGTTCATGCGGTTAAGGGCGCGCAAGAAGGTGGATTTGCCGCATCCCGAAGGGCCGATCAAGGCGGTGATCTGGTTTTCTCGAATGGGGATGTTCAGATCGATCAGGGCTTGAAAGTCCCCATAATAGAAACTAAAATCTTGCACCTCGATTTTATTCTTCATTAGCCAAACCGTCCTGTAATGTAGTCCTCTGTGCGCTGATTCTGCGGATTGGCGAAGAGTTTGCCGGCCCGGTCAACTTCGATCAGTTCGCCGTCCAGTAAGAATGCAGCACGACTGGCTACCCGGGCTGCCTGTTGCACACTGTGCGGCACCATAATGATGGTGTAGCGCTGCTTTAGTTCATGGAGCGACTCCTCGACGATACCTGTCGAAAGTGGATCCAGGCCGGATGTTGGATTGTCGAGTACGACCACCTCCGGTTCCAGGGCCAGGCTACGGGCCAGGCACAACCGTTGCTTCTGGCCGCCAGAGAGGGCAGAAGCTGATCTATCCAGTCGGTCTTTGACCTCGTCCCACAGGGCAGCCTGTTTGAGGGATCGCTCGACCCGCATCTCAAGGGTGACTTGGTCGCGGATGCCAGCCATCCTCAAACCATAAGTCAGGTTATCACGGATGGTGCCGGGTAGTGGGGTGGGAATGGCAAAGACCATACTGATCCGGCGGCGTAGGTCGGTGACATCAGTACCGCGCTCGAAAATATCTTTACCGTTAAATAGGATCGTTCCCTGATGTCTCGCATTTTCGATCAAGTCAGAAAGACGATTGAGCAATCGCAGCAAGGTGGACTTACCGCTGCGTGCCGGGCCGAACAA
The DNA here is from genome assembly GCA_034409055.1 of Anaerolineae bacterium. Lineage (GTDB taxonomy): Bacteria > Chloroflexota > Anaerolineae > 4572-78 > J111 > DAOUMU01. The sequence continues at coordinate 16,503 of DAOUMU010000311.1, read as the reverse complement.
CACGAAAATCTCGTTATCGTAGATGTTAATCGAGATATTCTTTAGTGCTTCCGTCCCGTCGCCATAGGTAAAAAATAGATTTTGTATGGATATTTTGGGTTGCATGTCTACCTACCACTCTCGACGACGACGCATACTGGTGCGAAAAATGGTGGCCACCAGTGTTAGCGAAAGGACTAGTAACAGCAGCACCAGGGCGGTGCCATATTGAATGGTCAAGGGCATACCTGGTACCTGGGTAGAGATCACATAAAGATGGTAGGGCAAAGCCATCGTCTGGTCGAAGATCGATTTGGGTAACTCTGGCAGATAAAACGCGGCCACGGTGAAAAGAATCGGTGCCGTTTCGCCGGCAGCGCGACTCAGGCCCAAGATAATACCCGTGATAATGCCAGGCAGGGCCTGGGGCAGCACCTGGTACCGTATCGTCTGCCAGCGGGTCGCCCCCAGACTCAGACTCACCACCCGAAATTGCTGCGGTACGGCTAAAATTGCCTCTTCGGCGGTGCTGATAACCACCGGTAGGGTCATAATGCCCAGGGTCAACGAGCCGGCCACAATCGACGTGCCGAATTCCAGAAAGAGGACGAAGGCGCCCAGCCCAAAGAGCCCGTAGACGATGGATGGGATACCGGCCAGGTTGACGATAGCCAGCCGCACCCAGCGAGTCAGACGGTTATCGCCAGCGTATTCAGCTAAATAGATCGCCGCGCCAATAGCCAGGGGAATAGAGACAATAGCCGTGCCAAAGGTCAGGAGCACTGTGCCCAACAGGGCAGGCATAATGCCTCCTTCTCGCATGCCATTACGTGGTGGCATGGTGAGAAACTCCCAGTTGATGGCGGCTATACCATTGACGATGATGAACAGGATGACCAGTACAATGGGCATGACCACCAGGGCAGCAACGGTGGTAATAACGCCAACTGCCAGCTTTTGTGTTTGCTGTCGTCTCATAGTTGTCCACTCCTGCGTCGGGTCGACTGACCGGCCACGAAGCGCCCCGCCAGTGAATTAATGACAAAGGTAATGATGAAGAGGACAATACCAATGCCAAAGAGTACGTTGTAGTGCAAACTACCCTGGGCTACCTCGCCCATTTCGGCGGCGATAGTGGCTGTCATAGTACGCACAGGCTGAAAGAGTATATCCGGGCCTAACGTCGGGATATTAGCTGCATTGCCTGTTACCATCATAACGGCCATGGTTTCGCCAATAGCCCGGCCAATGCCCAACATAACGGCGATGACCAGACCGGAACGGGCTGCCGGCAGCACCACCCGCCAGATTGTCTGCCACTGCGTCGCGCCGATGGCCAGCGCACCGTCCCGGTAAGCTTTGGGTACGGCGTAGAGAGCATCCTCGGAGATGCTAATAATGGTCGGCAGAGCCATATAAGCCAGGATCAGGGACCCGGTGAAGGCTGTCAGACCGGTCGGGGCACCAAGGCGTTGAATGAGGGGGGCCAGGGCTACCCACCCCAGGAAGCCCAACACGATGGAAGGAATACCGGCCAATACCTCGATCAGTGGCTTCAGAATCTCACGCTGCCAGGGTGGGGCAATTTCGCCCAGGTAGATGGCGGTAGTCAGGCCCAGGGGCACGGCGATGAGCACTGCGCCCACCGTCACCAGGATTGAGCCGACCAGCAGCGGCCACAGCCCAAAGAAGCCTTCGATGGGATACCATCGACCACCAAAAAGTTGGCGTAAGGGAATGTCGAGAAAAGCAGGTAGCCCTTCGCGAAGCAAGAAAAAGAAGATCAGACCAACAATGAAGATGGTCGATACACCTGCGACCCGAATGAGTCCCTCGATAAAAAATTCGTTCCAGCGCACCCGAATCAGTCTGCTTGTTTTGGGGGCTTGCGAGGGCACTTTCGTATGTTGTGTCGTGCTTATCTGTGTCGTCGTCATCCTAAATCACTCCTGGGGTAGGGGAACGAAGCCGAGTTCAGCCACAATAGCCTGCCCTTCTGGCCCTCTAATCCAGTCCAAATACTCGGCGATTACATCGGTTGGTTCCCCGGCGGTGTACATGTAAAGTCCACGGGCAATGGGGTAACTGCCGTCGGCCCCGGTTTCCACGGTCGGGAGGACGTAAGGGGAGGCATTGTCTTTGGCCACGGCGATCACCTTTTCGTGCTCAGTTACATAGCCCAGACCGTCGTAACCGATGGCGTTGGGGTTACGGCGCAATTCACTGGTGATGCCTACCGAAGAGGGCATCAGCAATGTCTGTGGGGCGAAGATGTCCTCGTTCTCTTTGTCCCCCTTGCGCACCACTTCTTCCAAAAAATAAACGTGGGTGCCCGAGTTAGTTTCCCGTGAGAGGATGATAATGGGCGCGTCGTTTCCTCCCACCTCTTTCCAGTTGGTGATGCGTCCGGTGAAGATGTCCGATAATTGGTCAATGGTTAGCTGGCTGATGGGGTTGTCTTGATGAACGACGACGGCCAGGGCATCAATGGCGACGGTGAATTCGATGGGGTCAATACCGTTTGCTTTGGCGGCCGCCACTTCCTTCTCTTTCATCTGGCGGGAGGCATTGGCGATATCAACGGTACCGTTGATCAAGGCCGCAATACCGGTGCCTGAGCCACCGCCAGTGACGGCAATCGACACTTCGGGATCGATGGCCCGATATCGTTCGGCCCAGGCCAAAGCCAGGTTGACCAGGGTGTCGGAGCCTTTGTTCTGAATGGCCCGTTGTGTACCGGCGGCTTCGATGGCTGTGCCGGCACTTGCCGCACCCGATCCACAGGCCGGTAGGGCAGCCAACACCACCAATAACACCCAGGCTAGCTGGGCTAGCCAATGCTGGTTACGTTGCATGGCTACGCTACTCCCTCCATTCTTGTTGTCAAAATCTGACTTTTCAGGCTGGCAGGTCGCAGGTGGCCAGTCGCAAGTTTTACCTGCGACCTGCAACCTGCGACTGATCCGATTTGAAAACTGGGTGGTGGACAAAACTCATTGTCAAATCCGATATGTGTCCGTTAGCAAATTGCTATATTAAGATTCTGTTAAATAAATTTTAAGAAAATGTTAACTCAACTTTAAGTAATTGTTAAGAAAATGTTAAATTTTTTTAACAAACCTGAAATGAGTATAATAGCGATTCCCACGCAGAAAGTGTCAGGTTCCCCAATCGTCCAGGCGGTCGTGGGCCACGACCATTCCCAGCCCTATATCGTGACCTGGCAGATTCTGGTCCACATGGTGGATTATTTGCGGATTTTATATCCAGGAGCAAAGGTATGGGTTCGACAAACACAATGGACGCTCTGCAAATTGGTTCCATCCTCATCGGCCTGCTTGGTGGCCTGGCCCTTTTCCTATTTGGGATGGAGCAGATGACCGACGCCCTGAAGATCGTCACCGGCAATAGAATGAAGCGGTTGCTGGCCAGGTTAACCACCAATCGCTTCAGAGCGGTGTTTGCCGGGGTATTTGTCACGGCGGTCATCCAGTCCTCCTCTGTAACAACGGTATTGGTGGTTGGTTTTGTCTCAGCCGGTCTGTTGACGTTGCCTCAATCCATCGGTATTATTATGGGCGCAGGAATCGGAACGACGATTACCGCCCAGATCATCGCCTTTAAGGTGACCCAGTACGCCCTGGTGTTGGTGGCTATCGGCTTTGGCCTGCAGTTTCTGGCCAGGCGGAAAAGGGTCCAGCATTATGGTCTCATGATCATGGGGTTTGGCTTGATCTTCTTTGGCATGAATCAGATGAGTGAGGCCACGCGTCCCTTGCGGATCTATCAGCCGTTCATCGACATGATGCAGCAGATGGACAATCCTTTGCTGGGGATTCTTATCAGTGCTGTGTTTACCGCGATTATACAAAGCTCCTCGGCCACGATTGGTATTATCATCGTCTTGGCCAGTCAAGGGTTTATAACTCTCGAAGCGGGCATTGCCCTGACCTTTGGGGCCAACATCGGGACCTCCGTCACGGCTCTGTTAGCCTCGATTGGTAAGCCGCGCGAAGCTATCCAAACGGCGTTGGTTCACATTCTCTTCAACGTGGTTGGGGTGATCCTCTGGTTTGGATTTGTCAACCAGTTGGCGATGTTGGTTCGCTTGATTTCGCCCACTGTACCGGGCTTGGAGGGCACGGCCAAACTGGCGGCCGAGACACCGCGCCAGATCGCTAATGCTCACACGATTTTTAATACGACCAATACGCTCATCTTTATCTGGTTCACGTCGCCTCTGACCTGGTTGGTACGGCATCTCGTTCCAGAACGTTTGGCAATCGGACCGCAGCGGGTTCAGCCAAAGTATCTCGACGAGAATCTTTTAGAGACGCCGGAACTGGCCTTAGATCGAGTCAGGCTGGAATTGGGTCGGCTGGGGGTGTACACACTCTGCATGGTGCAGGAGGCGCTACCAACAGTGTTTCATGGCACTGAAGAAGACCTGGAGGCCCTGGCCAGTATGGACGACGACGTGGACAGCTTGTATGGGAGCATTGTTACGTACCTTGGCCAGCTTTCCCGGGAAAATATGCTGAAGCAGCAATCGGAACAACTCTCCGAATATATGGCGGTAGCCAACCACATTGAAAGCATCGGTGATATGGTCGAAACGAATCTGGTCGAAGCCGGTAGCGCCCGGCTAAAGCATAACGTTGAGATGAGTCAGTCAACTGAAGAGGTTCTGTTTGCACTTCATGAACAGGTGGTTTGGGCTGTTGAAGGAGCGCTGGAGGCCTTAGATAGATCTGACCAGTATCTGGCAGAAGAAGTGATGGCCGCCAAGCTAACCGTCAACCGATTGGCCAATGATGCTGAAAATCATCTGACCCATCGCTTGACCGCTGACGAACCCAATCGCCTCAACACCTTCCGCATCGAGAGTGAGATTATTGAATACCTCAAACGCGTGTACTACTTTGCCAAACGCATTGCCAAGATCACAGTTGATGCGGATATGGTCTACAGGCAGGTCGATCTCACGCAGATGTCAGAAGGAATGAGCGTCGAATAACCGGCTGGAAATTAGCTGGGCTTGCGGATTAAGGTTCAAATCCCTTTGGCCACTCTGTATATTGGTCATAATTAACCTTTTTCAGGTTAGTCTTTTTCAGGTTAGCCCGGCGCAGGTTGGCGCCATTCAGGTTGGCTTTACGTAGGTCAGCCTCTTCCAGGTCGGCATCACGCAAGTCGACCCGGCGCAAGTCGGCATTGCTCAGGTCGGCACTTTTCAGAGTGGCCCAACGCAGGTCGGCATCTTTTAGATTGGCCTCTTGCAGGTTAGCCCTATTGAGATTGGCCCAACTCAAGTTGGTTTTGCCCAGATTGGCCTGGCGGAGTTTTGTGCCTTCTAGATTGGCTTTGCGCAGGTTAGCCTTTTCCAGGTTGGCCTTACGCAGGTTAGCATTGCTGATATTGGCCTTGCGCAGGTCGGCTTTGTAAAAATTAACCCCACTCAAGTCGAGTTCGCTCAAATCAGTCCCGCTCAAATCAACCCCACTCCTGCTACCCTTATTGCGAGCCACCAGGGCTTTAATTTTTTTGGGTGTTAGTTTTGTGCTCATATCGACTTCGTTTTACCTCGCTAAATTAGCTTGACAATTAGTGATTTTCGGCCCATTTGAGGTAAGGATTTTGAATATGAATTAAGGCTAAAATTCTATCAACCCGATTTTAATGTATAGGTATTGACCACTATAGGGAAGTAACATTTATCCTGATTATTGGTGATAAATGTCACTAATACTTTACCAGCGAAATGGGCAGGATTAAGAGGGAATAAGGTTTTTTCGGATGGCGTATTGAGTTAATACTTTTCCAGCCTATTGTTAAGAAAATTTAACTTCCTTTTACGAATCCTTAAACTATCGACCAGGCCACTTATTTGTTGTGGGTAGCTCATAACCTGGAACGGACTGCCGACCGGGTGATCAATATCTGCGAACGGGTGGTTTTCACCGTCACCGGGGAAATGGAAGAACTGGGCAACGGTGAATGACATTGGCTCGCTTTATGAGGCTGGATTCTACTGAGATTAGGAACCGAAAACACCTCGGGTGAATTATCTGGTTGCTTACGGTGAACTGCCGACGGCCTGGAAAGTCTATCTGAAAGTAAACCGGTAGGCTATTTACTTGTCTTTTTGATGAAAATAGTTAAAGTAAAAATAAATTGTTGGTGAGGAATGAGTAATGATCGGTTGGTCGGTAGCGGCAGTATTGCTAATAATATTGATTATTCTGGCGTTCACTTACAGACGGTTAAAAAATCAACTTCGTCAGGAACAGTCAGAAGTTGCTCGTCTGGTAGGCGAATTGGCTTCCGTGGAACAAGAGCTGGCTGAAGTTAAAGCACGCCGCAAGAAATCATTCGCTGCTGTTACCCAGGCCCTGATTACTGTGGAAAAGGATTATACAATTTCAAGTACCAATAAGTTGGCCAGGCGCTGGTTTGGCAAACCGGATAAGGAAACCACGTTGATGCGTTGGACCCGCCAACACCGATTACAGGAACTGGTCGATCAAACGCTGCTGGGTAAAAAGATGCCCCCCCTCTCTTTTAACTTTGAGGGTCGAATCCTGGAAGCTCGGGCCCGTTCGGTCAAACAAGATAAACAAGTGGTGGCTGTAGCTTTGGCCATTCATGATGTGACTGAATTGCATCGGTTGAGCCGGGCCCGGCATGATCTTGTGGCCAATATCTCTCACGAGTTGCGCACGCCTTTGGCCTCCCTGCAACTATTGATAGAAACTTTGCTCAACGGGGCCCTGGATGACAAAGAAATGGCCCCCAAGCTGATTAAAAAGATGGCCACTCAAACTGATACGCTCAGTCAGTTGGCCCAAGAGGTGCTCGACCTCTCTTTAATTGAATCGGGCCAGATGCCGCTGAAGATGACCCCCTGCTCCTTGCAAGCCATTGTTCGGGCCCAGATCGAACGTATGCTACCCCAGGCCGAGCGAAGAAATCTTCTTCTGAACCTGGATATTGCCGAGGACGTGCAGGTATTGGTTGATGAAACTATGGTGGGGCGGGTCATTACCAATTTGCTCCACAATGCAATCAAATTTACCGATACCGGCAGCGTGACCGTATCAGCCCAAAGGTCTAATGGGAGTAACGGTTCAAATGCCACACCCGATGAAGGCGATTGGGTGACGGTTAGTGTATCAGACACCGGAATTGGTATCCCGCCCGGTGAGATCGACCGTATCTTTGAGCGGTTCTACAAAGTTGACCGCTCTCGCAGCCGGAAAGGCTCCGGGACCGGCTTAGGACTGGCTATTGCCAAACATATTATTGAAGCGCACGGTGGCCATATTTGGGCCAAAAGCGATGGGAGTTCAGGGACGAGCTTCTATTTTACCCTGCCTGTGGAAGAAGACAGGCTGCCAGTCGAAGAAACGTTACAACCTGCTTAAAAACTTTCCCCCTCTGGTCTCATAGCCGAATCAATTAAGCACCGGAAACGTCCTTCTATCTTTAGCAGTTGACGCTGAGTTAGCTCTATGCTATTATCATGCTCACGTTGGGTGGAGCAGTAAATAATCAACAAGGATAAAATAACACCTCTCCCACTCCCCGGGCTAATGACATATTTTCATCACACAAAATAAAAACCATTTGGTGCTATAGTATCTGGCTCTCCAATGAAGAGATTGATATCTCAGTAGCTTACGGTTGAAAGGAGGAATATAGCGCGGAACAATCTAAAAACGAACTGTAACCTAAATGACTCCCCTGAAAAAAAGGGGTTTGTGAAAGAACAGCTTTCACGCTTCACGTCACTTGCCCTGTGGGTTCACGGAGTTGGGACAATTACTCTTACCGGACACAGGTATTTTTTTCTGAACTGCCTAATAGTTTTGGAGGAGAGAAATGTATCTCAAGAAAGAGAAAGATAAAAGGTTTCTGTTGTTGTGGCTGTCATTACTGGTGTTAGTGGCCTTGGTAGCCGCCCAGTGTGGAGGGGCTACTCCGTCATCCGAACCGGCCGCCGAAGAGGCTATGGCGGAAAAGACCGAAGCCGGAGAGGCTATGGAAGAAAAAGAAGCGATGGCCGAGGGTGAATTCAGTGGGTTGAAAGTAGCGATGCTGACATCAGGGCCGATTAACGATGATGGTTGGAACCAGACGGCGTACGAAGGTTTGCTGGCCCTGGAGAAGGCCGGGGCGGAGATAGCCAACACGGAGAACGTGGCCCAGGCGGACCAGCTTGACTTGATCCGGTCATACGCGGATCAGGGGTTTGACGTGATTATCGGGCACGGTTTTGAGTACGGGGATGCGCTGACGACGGCAGCGGAGGAGTATCCAGAGGTTAGCTTCATCCAGATAGGCGGGATAGCCCAGAATGATAGGAACCTGGTCTCGTACGTGTTCCGGGCCGGTGAAGCGGGCTATGCGGCCGGGATTTTGGCCGGGTACATGTCGCCGACGGGCAAGCTGGGTGGCGTTGGGGCGGTGGAGATACCGACGATCGCGGCGGACTTCAACGCCTTCAAGCAAGCGGCGCAAGTGGTCAATTCGGAGGTCGCGGACGTGCCGGTGGCTTACACGGGTTCGTGGGTAGACATCCCGAAGGCGAAGGAAGCGGCTATCGCCCAGATTGACAGTGGGATTGATCTGATCTTGGCCAATGGTGACAATGCCAATGTAGGAGCGATAGAAGCGGCCCGAGAAGCCGGGTCGGTGTATGTGATTGGCTGGACGCGAGATCAGAGTCACCTGGCGCCGGAGCAGGTGTTGACCAGTAATGAGCAGCGGGTGGACAACATCCTGATCAATGCCATCAGGGCCATTCAGTCTGGGAGCATTGAATGGACCAACCACGTCGTTGGCTTTGCCGAGGGAGCGCAGTTGTTGTCGCCGCTCCATGCTGCTGTGCCGGCTGAGGTCGCCAAAGAGGTTGAGGCGGTCGTCCAGGCCATCATTGAAGGCCAAATTGTGCTCGATGATGAAGGCAACGTTGTTAAGGATGAGTATCATATGGAGTAAAGGAGTTTGTGGCCACTGTAACCCAGACCAAAGAAAGCGTGGTGCCCGGCACCACCAACTATAACTGGCTGTTGAATATTGCCCTACCGATTGTGGCCATTCTGGCCTCTTTCTTGGCCGGTAGTATTTTTTTGTTGATTCTCAAGATTAATCCAATTGAGGCCTATACGGCCCTGGTTAAAGGAGCCTTTGGTACGCAGCGACTGGTCACCACGACCATTATAAAATCCATTCCACTTATCTTTGCTGGATTGGCTGTTACCCTGGCTTATCGCGGAGGCGTGTTTAACATTGGTGCCGAAGGGCAGCTTTACTTTGGGGCGCTCTTTGCCGTGTGGGCCGGAACGGTCCTGGTTCTGCCCTATCCCTGGCATCTGATCGTGGCCCTACTGTTAGGTATATTGGGTGGGATGATCTGGGGGGCCATTCCGGGTTATCTCAAGGCTACCCGGGATATGAATGAGATCATCGTAACGATTTTAATGAATTATATTGCCATCTTTACGGTCAGTTACTTTGTTCACGGCCCCCTGAAAGAGGAGGGTTGGAATACCCAAACCCTGCCTGTCGCCGAGTCGGCCAGATTACCCATTATCTGGACCGGGACACGGTTGCACGCTGGCTTTTTCCTGGCTTTGATTTGTGTGGTTGTGATTTACATCCTGCTTTTTCATACCACCCTTGGCTATCGCATCCGCATGGTCGGTACAAATAGAGATGCAGCCCGCTACGCCGGTATTAAAACAACCACCATTATGGCTTTGACCATGGCCCTCAGTGGCGGTTTGGCCGGATTGGCCGGCTCTGTAGAGTTGCTGGGCGTACAATACCGGTTGATTGACAATTTTTCACCCGGCTGGGGCTTTGATGCTATTGCCGTGGCCTTGGTGGGACGACTAAACCCGATTGGCACCCTGATCGCCGCCCTCTTTTTTGGGGCCTTGCGTAATGGGGCCAACTCGATGCAAACAGCGGTCAGAGTGGACGTGGTGGTCGTTTATATCCTGCAGGGTTTGGCCATTATCTTCTTAATCGCTGGTTCCAGTGCTAATAATAGGATTCGGCGCTGGTTGGATGCCTGGAAATTATAAAGGGAAGAACCCTTATGGACATAGAAGCAATTGCCGGATTACTCCACGCCACGATTCGTCTCAGTACGCCGCTGCTTTTTGCGGCTATTGGGGGCTTGTTTAACGAGCGGGCCGGGGTGATCAACATTTCCTTAGAAGGCAAAATGCTGCTGGGAGCTTTGATCGGCTTTATGGTTTCTTTTTCTACCGGTAGTCCCTGGCTGGGCTTACTGACGGCCATGTTGGCCGGAGCCATTGTGGCCTTGCTCTTTGCCTATGTCACCGTTACCTTGGGCGCCGACCAGATTGTGACGGCCGTGGCCATTAACCTGATGATGATTGGTTTAACCGGCGTGGTCTTCAGATTGTTGAAAGCGGCTCATAGCGGTAGTCTCAGTGCGGCTTCTTTTCAAGTCTGGAAGATCCCGCTTTTGAGTGATATCCCTTTTGTGGGACCGTTATTGTTTAACCATTTACCTTTAGTTTACATTGCCTTCTTGCTGGTGCCCGTGGCCCATTTTGTGCTCTACCACACCACCTGGGGTCTATCGGTCCGAGCCGTTGGGGAACATCCCCGGGCCGCCGATACCCTGGGGGTAAAAGTGATCTTGGTCCGCTACCTGGCCCTGGTCTGGGGTGGGGCGATGGCCGGAGCCGGAGGGGTCGTGCTATCTATTGGACATAACACGACTTTTATTGAGAACATGACCGCTGGCCGGGGCTTTATAGCCTTTTCGGCCATTGTTTTTGGTAAATGGACCGCTGTTGGCACGATGCTGGCTTCGTTATTGTTTGGCTTTGCCGATGCGTTCCAACTCCGGATTCAAGCCGGTATTTTAGCGCCCTTCTATAACATGTTGGGCATCGAAGAGATTGCCTACCAGTTTCCGGTAATGCTACCTTATGTGGTGACCCTGGTCGCCCTTTTCTTCATCGGTAGAATGCACTGGCCGGCTGCGGCCGCTATTCCCTATCGTCGCGAAGAAGCGTAGAGAGTATATTTAAATGAGCTGAGCTGATAACCATATGGCCGCCACAACTTTTCTCCGTATGGAAAACATTACTAAAACTTTCCCCGGCGTCGTGGCCAACGACCGGGTGAATTTGGATGTGCGGCACGGCGAAATCCATGCCCTGCTGGGTGAAAACGGAGCGGGCAAGTCGACCCTGATGAATGTTTTGTATGGTCTCTACCAGCCGGATAGTGGCCAGATTTATCTGAACGACCAGCCCATCACCATTCACTCACCCGATGACGCCATTGCCAAAGGCATTGGCATGGTTCATCAGCACTTTATGCTGGTTCCCCCCCTGTCGGTGACAGAAAATGTGATGCTGGGTTTACCCGGCGATAAAAGGATATTGCTCAACCACCAGGCAGCCAGAGCCAGAATTTTAGAGATTTCCGAGGCCTACGGGCTTGAGGTTGATCCCAATGCCCTGATTTGGAATTTGTCGGTGGGGATCGAGCAGCGGGTGGAGATCATCAAGGCCCTTTACCGGGGCGCTAAATTACTCATTTTGGATGAGCCGACCGCCGTCTTGACCCCCCAGGAGATTGAGGGGCTATTTGAAATCATGCGTCGCCTGGTCAGTGATGACAACTCGATCATTTTTATCTCTCATAAATTGGATGAGGTTATGGAGATCAGTGACCGGGTGACGGTCCTGCGGGACGGGGTGGCTGTACAGACGGTCAATACCGCCGATACCAATAAGGCCGAGCTGGCCAGGCTGATGGTCGGGCGTGAAGTGCTGTTCCGCCTTGAGAAACCGCCGGTTGAGCCAGGTCAGGTGGTGCTGGATATCAAAGATTTGGTCGTCAATGATGACCGTCATTTACCGGCGGTCCGTAACCTGTCCCTGCAAGTACATCGGGGAGAAGTGGTCGGTCTGGCCGGGGTGGATGGCAACGGGCAAAGGGAATTGGCCGAAGCGATTGCTGGACTGCGTCAGCCCCAGCGTGGTATAATTGCCATTAATGGTCGCGATACAACCCGGTTGGGAGCCGGGGAGTTGCTCCGTTTCAACATAGCCTATATCCCGGAAGACCGGCAACGAGAAGGTTTGGTGCTTGGCTTCAAGTTAAGCGAAAATTTTATTGTCAAGAGCTTTCGCCGCCCACCCTTTTCTGTGCGTGGCTTTCTGCGGTCTGGCTCAATTGGCGAGCATGCTAAACGGCTGATTAATCGTTTTGATATCCGTACGCCCAACGCCGAGGTTGAAGCCAAAACCCTATCCGGGGGCAATCAGCAAAAGGTGGTTGTGGCCCGTGAGCTATCAGAGGAGCCGGACTTGATCGTGGCTGCCCAACCCACGCGAGGTCTGGACGTGGGGGCGACAGAATTTGTGCGAAATCAAGTGTTGGAACAGCGCTCCCGGGGAGCGGCCGTGCTTTATATTTCGACCGAGCTTGAGGAGATTTTCAATCTCAGTGATCGTATTGCCGTGATCCATCGGGGTGAAATTATGGGTATTGTGCGTCCCGATCAGGTTACACCAGAAGAATTGGGTCTGATGATGGCCGGTACCCATCGAACAGTTCAGGAATCAATTTACGTTTCACGTTTTACGAAATAATAGGCAGGTGATAAAAAATGGAACAACGTGTAACAGAAAAAACTATCCGTCAATTTGTGGTCGAGGTCAGTGACCAGCATCACGCCATGTCTGGCGCAGTAATCGCTGCTTCGGCAGCCCAGGCAGCCGCTTTGGGCGAAGCCTGTATGCAAATCAGTCTGGACAACCAGGTTGACAAGTTAGATTGGCAGGACGTAACCGCCCGCATCGAACAGATGGTCCACATTAAAAATACACTGATCGAATGGTGCGATCAGGATGCGGACGCTGTGGCCCAATATGTAGCCTTGCGTGATGAGGTCGGTGAGGCGCCCACAAATCAGCAGCTTTTGTGTGAGAGTCCGATTGAGATAAGCCGTTTATCTATCGAAGCCGCGACCGTACTGCAAGATTTTCGATCATTGGTTTTTGAGTGGGAGCAGGATGATTTAGAAATGGCCATTAGTTTGTTAGCCGGTACAGCGCGTACCGCCCTGCTGTTGCTGGATAGTAACCTCCGCCTCTGGCCTGATCCTGTTTTACTGAAAGAGTATGAGCCGATTCTGAGTGAACTGGAAAAGCGGATCCAGCAACTGACCCCGGTCAGCCGAATTCGAGAGAAGCAGTAGAATCAAATGTCCCGCCACAAAACCATTTTTACCACAGAACGAGGCCGGCGCCACCAGCAGGCTGCTCTTGACGCGGCCCCGGATAACTTGGAGATCATCATGCTTCGTCAGGCAGGCCGGGAAACGGTGTGGCCCTATCTGGCTGAAGCCGAATATTTTATCTCCGAGCGGACCGGAATGATTGATGCTGACATGATTCAGGCTGCGCCCCATCTAAAATTAATCTTGCGTCTGGGCTCGCTCACTTATGATATCGATAGCCGGGCCGCTAAGGCAGCCGGGGTGGTGGTCTGTTACTGGCCGGTCGGTAGTGTTATTCGGGTCGCCGAGCACGTGATGTTGCAAATGCTGGCGCTCGGCAAAAGGTTAGGCGAGGTTGAAGCCATCGCCCTGGCCAGTACCGGGTGGGGGCCGAGTAAACGCACGGACGAAGATACCTTCGCTTATAACTGGTCCAATCGCCAGCAGATAGAAGGCTTGTGGCAAAAGACTGTCGGTATTATTGGTTTTGGCGAGATTGGGGCCGAACTGGCCCACCGGCTTAGCGGTTGGGGATGCGCTTTGCTTTATAACAAGCGCCGCCGTTTGCCAGAGACGGTGGAGACGAAACTGGGTTTGACCTACGTGGAGGTCGAGACGCTTTTTAGCCAGAGTGATTACCTGGTTAATCTGTTGCCCTATTTCAAGCATACCGACTTAATGATCAATGGGGACTATTTGGCCAAGATGAAAGAAGGGGCCTATCTGGTCAGTTGCGGCAGCGGCAGGGTGATCGATGAGTCTGCCCTGGCCGCAGCCGTAAAATCTGGCCGGTTGGCCGGGGCGGCCCTGGATACCTTTGAGTGGGAGCCGATTAAGGCCGATAATCCCCTGATTGCTCTAGCCAAGACCGGCTACAACGTTCTCCTGACCCCCCATACCGCAGCCGGGACCACGGCTGCGGCTGCTCAAGAGCGGAAGGGAGATTACACCAATATCATTAATCATATCAATGGTCAACCGCTACAGTATCGCGTGGTTTAAGAGGGTGTCTGAAAATTCAAGTTTTAGACCAGGATCGGGCTGATAGATTATGCCAGAAATTGTCGGGAATCTGCATCTACACACCACCATCTCCGATGGGACCGGGACACACGACGAAGTCGCCTCAGCCGCCGCCCGGGCCGGTCTCGACTTTATCATTTACACCGACCATAATATTAGTCTGGATGGTATTGATGGTTGGTATCATGACCCCGGCACGGGCCACCGCGTTTTGCGGCTGATGGGGCAAGAGGTCAACGATAAAAATCTTGAGCCAGAGCATAGCCATCTGCTTTGTTACTTCGTGACCGATAACTTGCAAAGCGTGGTGGCTAATCCTCAGCGATTAATCGATACCGTCGTCGAGCGGGGGGGGGTCTGTTTTTTGGCCCATCCCCTGGAGCGTCCCGGTTATGACCAGGCCAGTAAGACCTACCCCTGGCTGCATTGGGATGTTTCCGGCTTTACCGGCATCGAGATATGGAATGCCATGACCGATGTCAAGTGGCGATTGCGCACGTTGTGGCGAGGACTGATCGGCGCGTATGTACCCAACTGGGTGTTGAGCAGCCCCTTTCCCGAGGTGCTGGCCAAATGGGATGAACTGTTGGCCACCGGCCAGCAGGTGGTGGGCATCGGAGCCTCTGATGCCCACGCTATGTCTTTTTCCCTGGGACCGCTGTGCCGTACCATTTATCCTTACGAATATCTCTTTCGGGCAATAAACACCCATCTTTTGCTGGCTGAACCTCTGGCCGACGATGTTAACCGGGCTCGGGCTCAAATTTATGAGGCTTTAACCACGGGCCACTGCTTTGTCAGTAATGATTTGGTGGCCTCGTCACGCGGGTTTACCTTTACCGCCACCTCTGGTGACCAGCAGGTCATGATGGGCGATACCCTGGTTTGGCCACAACAGCCGGTCACCCTGCACATCGCCAGCCCCCAGCCGGCCAAACTGCGACTGTTGAAAGATGGCCGATGCATCGCTGAAATAACAGACCGACATTTGACCTGGCACACCACCGAACCAGGGGTATACCGGGTTGAAGCCTATCGTCGTTTTTGGGGTTGGCAGCGGGGTTGGGTGTTTACCAATCCCATTTACGTGAGAGATGAAACATAGAAAATATGGGTAGCTGACGCTACCCACAAATTTGAAGAGGATACGAATCTGGATTGCCCCCCTCCTGGAAAAACTAATTGACTCTATCCGCAAGCAATGCTAGAATCCTACCAAATCAAAATCTTTTTTTCCTGGGGGAGTGTCGGAACTGGCAGACGAGCATGACTTAGGATCATGTGCCGCAAGGCGTGCGGGTTCGAATCCCGCCTTCCCCACAAAAAAATCCTGATTACGATTTACGATTGACGATTAACAACACTGCTCAACCCCCAATCGTAAATCCAAAGGTGTGGCATCGGGCAGTAACTAAACAAACCTCCGGGGTTTTAAAAACCTCGGAGGTTTTGTTTCTCTGCAGAGGGCGGTCGTTGGTCATTTCCAAATGACCAACGACAAATGACCAATGACAAGAGACACATCTTTAACCATCCCTTTTAAAACGAGGTTGTTGCTTTGGCCCTGCTAGAGTATAATTTCCGGGACAGGCAAAAGGAAGGTCAATGATGCAATGGTACAGAGGAGCTATCCAGATTTATTGATAACCGTCCTCGGGCAATGGCTTTATTAAAGGACTCAAAGGCTTAGTCTCAGTGCAAGCAGGAATGCTGTTTAAAGAAGAAAGGAGGGATGGATGTCGTACGTTGAGCACGAACTCTTTCAACTCAGGCAACGAGTGACAAAGTTGGAACGTCAAATTGCCTTCTTGATGGAGAATCTTGGGGTGGAATATGAAGACGAACCGGACCAGGTATCTCCCGAGATCATAGAGTTGGTTCGGAGAGGTAAAAAATTGGAGGCGATCAAGCTGTATAGAGAAGAAACGGGAGTTGGCTTGAAAGCAGCCAAGGAGTTCATCGATTCACTTGAGGCATAGTCTGTACCACCCCATTGTTAAGGACCTATTTGTCCAAGACTACGCTTGGAAAAAGACCCAATGCCTGGTTAGGCTTTACTTCTTGGTTCTACTGCTGGGGCTGTTGCAACACGTAGTTACTATCTAGTTTCTGTCAGGAAACCCTGTTCAAGCCACTGCCACCGCCGAGCGTCGTTTCCGGCGGCGCGGCTTGAGTATGGCTTCAGCAATCTTGACCAGATTGTTGACAATACAGCCCCAACC
>DAOUMU010000310.1:0-16343 GCA_034409055.1 Anaerolineae bacterium | reverse complement strand
AACCCACACTCTCACCCACGGCCCAGGTCAGACCACCGCCACCGCCACCCGTGCAACTGCCTTCAGCCTGGGACTGGCTAACCCAGCCTGTGCCGCCGGAGGGATCACCGGCCGCAAACCGGCTCGTGTTCCACCAGATTTCGCCGTTGACAATTCGAGGCTCCTCAATAACCATCACCGCCCAGTCATCCTCCGGGACGACGGTATGAAAGGCTAAGCCTGGTCCGTGATGGATCTTGGTGCCCTCACAGAGACCGACAATATTGCCCACTCCCCAATCAAGGGCCGTTGTTGGGGCCAGCAGGCCAGAGTCGGTAGCGCGGTCACCGGTGGCAAGCACTTGCTGGGTGTCAATCTGGACCGTCGAAGGGCTCGGCTGCCAGGTGGTGTTGGTCTTAGAAGATAAAGCCTGTTGATCTTCAGCCACAGCCGAGGCAGCCGGTAAATCAGGCTGGGCTTGAGGCTGGGAGACGGGCTTTGGGGCCACGGTTGCTGTTTCCTGGCCGTTCTCCTTTTCAGCCAACGCTGGCCTATTTTGTTCATAGTCTGCGGGGGTCTGCCGGTTGGTGGGAGCAGGCAGCTCACCACCGGCTTGGGGCAAATGGGAACTTTTCCCCCTCAAGAGGTCCGGCAAAGTTGGCCGGGCTGCAGAGGAGCGCGGCGAATTCACCGAGGCAGAAGGCTGGGGCGCTACCGGCTTTGGACGTCCTACGTCCTGACCGGCAAACCACCCAGCCCCTGGGGCAATCTCTTTTATTGCTTTTTCCAGGGCCAGGCCGGTCGGGTCAAGGAAAGGCAAAAACGGCTCAATCTCCGGCAACGTCGGCCCAGGCCAGGCCTCGGCCCGTTCGGACGGCGCAGTGGGCGCCACTTGGGAAACCGGTGCTGCCGCCTGGGTAGTCACCGCTGCGTTGGCCGGTGGGGCCAGGCTCAACAACAGCGGTACTAGCAGGGACAGCAAAGCAACAAGGTTGACAACTTTGTAAAGCAATGGTTGACGGTTCATGGTGATAACTTCCTCCTGAATAACAGTTAGTCTGATTTTTTGGGCGAAACTCCGTCGCTGGCGCATCCCTATGCGTCAGCGGGGCATAGGGATGCCCCGGCTACGTTTCGTACCGAATCGGCAGGGCATAGGGATGCCCCGGCTATGTTTTGCACGAAACCGGCGGGGCATGGGGATGCCCCCGCTACGTTTTGCACCGAATCGGCGGGGCATGGGGATGCCCCCGCTACGTTTTGCACCGCGTCGGCAGGGCATAGGGATGCCCTCACCACGTTTTGCACCGCGTCGGCAGTAGGAATGCTCCGGCTACGTTTCGCATCGAGTCGGCGGGATATGGGGATATCCCGGCCAGGTTTCACATCGAGTACTACTTACCCCCAGCAGCACCGGCAACCATATTGGCACAGTTCAGAGTCGTATGAAAATGGCTTGACAAATTGAAGGCTACTGTTGTCAAGAATCTGCGTGTTGCGTGTTGCGTGTTACGTGTTGCGTGTTGCGTGTCCAGGTAATACCCCGCCACAAGCACGTAAGCGACACGTAACACGTGGTTTATCTGCCACGCCAAGCGATGGATTGTAAACCAAAATTCTTGGCTTTATGAACCATGCCCATCATTCAATTCGTTAAGGCTTCGATATAATTCGCTCCTTTCTTAATTCGTTGTCGTGTTCCTCCTACGCTCATCCCAGTAGGTCTTGGAAAGGCAACAGGATTGCTATATTATAATACCAATCCAGCGAATTATAACCGATTAAGATTTAAACTTCATTTGAACTTCATATGAATTTGGTTAGAATTCTTAAAACTCAGTAGCGTATACCCCTCTGACTTGACAAAAAAGAGGAATCTGTTACGTCCCATATAACAACGGAGGCAAGGATTAAACGGATAAAATCTGGCCAAAAATCCGATTCATCCTCTGATCCGCTGTTATATTGGCTACTCATACCACAATCAAGTCACGAGGTACCTTTCAGTTAGGCTATTTTCCCCTTAATCCCTACTCCTTACTGCCTACTTCCTGGCCTGTTTGGCCTGCTCTATGAACTCCGGTTCGTCTGAGTTATGATTCCAGAAACCCTAAAGGTCTTCATTCTGCAAGAAACGGATTGTTTCTTAGAATGCATCTTACCATACTCTCAGATAATTGATTCAGAGATTTGTTAGAGAAAATTCAGAGATTTTGAGAATAAACTCATTATAACACAGAAATGCGCTGAAATATTTCAATTTAAATTTCAAAAAAAATTCAAAATGAATTTTTCAGCAGCAGGGGGAATGTAAAGAGGAGGGGATCATTTTACATATCGTCAAAATCCACCAACTCACCGGAGGGGGCCAGGGCTTTGATGGACAACTCGGCCTGGTCCAGTTGCGAACTACAATGTTTGGCCAGGGCCATGCCCCGTTGGTAAAGGGCCAGGGCTTCGGCCAGGGGTAAATTGCCTGCTTCCAGCTTTTGGACTGTTTCTTCCAATTGGCCGTAGGCTTGTTCAAAGGTCATTTTTTCGATGTCGTTTTGATCACGTTTGCTCATAATCGGTCTCCAAGTCAAGTTTCGCTAACCGTCGCCTCAAATTGACCATCACTGACCTGGATCGAGATATCATCCCCCGGACGGACCTGGCCGGTTTGGGTGACGACGGTTTGTCCCTTCTGGACAATAGCATACCCCCTGGTCAGGGTGGCTTGCGGATTGAGGGTTTCCAGTTGGGCGGCCAGGGTGTTGACTCGCTCTTGGTGGAGCGATAACTGGTGTTGTAGGGCCCGGCCGGCCCGGTTCAGCAGGCCGTCGATACGCTGCCGGTCGTTGTTGATCTGAGCCTGGGGAGAGAGCCGTTCTAAGGCCCATTGCCGGGCTTGCAACCTGGTTCGAGTGGTTGTGACCAGTTGTTGGGCCGCATCGACCAGGGCCAGTTGGTGATGGTACAGCAACTGCTTCAACTCAAGGCTGTCCGGGGTGACCAGTTCGGCCGCGGCCGAAGGGGTGGGGGCGCGCAGGTCGGCCACAAAGTCGGCAATGGTAAAATCAATCTCGTGCCCTACGCCGGTCACAACCGGGATGGGGCAGGCAACGATGGCCCGGGCCAGCTTCTCGTCGTTAAAGGCCCACAAATCCTCCAGGCTGCCTCCGCCCCTGGCCAGGATGATCACATCCACCACCTGGCGGCTGATCGCTTCCAGGGCGGCGATGATCTGGGGCGGAGCGGTCTCTCCCTGCACCGGGGTGGGCGAGAGGATCACCCGGGCCAGCGGGTAACGGCGGCGCAGTACGTTCAAAATATCGCGCAGGGCGGCCCCATCGGGCGAGGTCACCAGGCCAATCCGGCGGGGGAAGGGGGGCAACGACTGTTTTAACTCGGCCTCAAAAAGCCCCTCGGCGGAGAGACGGGCTTTAAGTCGCTCAAATTGGGCATACAGAATGCCCTCCCCGGCCGGCTCAAGGTCATCCACATAAAATTGATAATTGCCGCCCGCTTCATAAACAGAAATTTTGCCGTGGGCCAGGACCGCTTCCCCATCCCTTTGAGGTATATAAATCAGCCGCCTGGCCTGGGAACGCCATATCACGCAGCGCAGGCTGGCCTGGGCATCTTTCAGGGTAAAATAGATGTGGCCAGAGGCGGCCCGTTTCCAATTGGAGATTTCACCTTCAAGCCAGAGATCCTGGAGGGTCAGGTCAGCCTCAAATTTCTGCCGGATATAGGCATTGATAGCGCTGACGGTGAACACACGGGGGGGAAGATCAAACAGTGATAGTTGTTGGTCCATAAGATTTAGACGGTCCGTATGTAGCCTCTTCAAATTTGTGGGCAGTGTAGGGGCGAGGCAAGTCGGAGCATAGCTTGTTTGCTTCGACGACCACCAATCCGACTTGCCTCGCCCGTACTATTGGAGAGGATACGCCTGTATTTCAAACAATCCTCGTGTATCCGGGTCTGCTTCCAACTCAGCCTGGAGAATGGCCTCGGCCTGGGAGCGAGTCAGAAGGGCAGAAATCAAGCGTACCTGCTCTTCGGGTGGTTCCTCGCCTTTACGGAAGATGACCCGGGTAAATTGACCGCTCATGGGAATGGTAAAACTTTGTCCCAAGAACTGGACGACGTAGTTACCGGGTTCGTGGGCATAAATTTCAAAGCCACCCACGCCCCACTCCGGCTTGCTGCCGCTCACCACCTGGGTGCGAGTGCCGGTCGGCCTGGTGATGACGATGGCTTGATTAGCCTCCCCGATATCACCCACCAGCAACGGTAAGCCGGTGCCTCGTTGAATTTCCACGCGCCAGGCGGTCGGGGGCGGGGGCAGTTTCACCCTCAGGGTGACTTTATCCTGGCCGGTACTGGTGACCACGTGTTCAAGCTCACTGTCGGCCACGGTCAGGGTATAACGGCCGGCCGATAGATTCTCAAAGCGAAAATATCCGGACGCATCGGTGGTCTCAGCCAGGGCCACGATATCGCTGGCCAGGTGAATTAACCGATTGGCTACGGGTCTGTTCAGGTGATCCTGGAGGGTGCCCTCGATGATGCCCCTGGTTTGAGGTAGTTCAACCCGGCGGAAGATCAGCCGGGTAAATTGCCCGTTCATGGGGATTTCAAAGCGATGGGGTTCGATTTCTAAAACGTACGTACCGGTTTGATTGGTATAGATTTCAAAACCACCGGGTCCGAATTCCGGCTTGGCGCCGGTCATAACCTGAAAGCTGCCGCCGAGGGGAGGGGTGACCACGATGGGCACATTGGCCTCCCCCCAGTCCCCGACTATCAGGGGCAACCCCGCACCCCGGACGATCTCTACGGTAATGGTGGATGGGACCGGTAGAGTCAGATCTATCATTAAATCCTGGCCAGGCACAGGGACAATATTTTCTCGCCGGACCCCGTAATCAGGTAGTTCGAGCCGGTAAGTGCCGGCCGGGACGTTGATAAAGCGGTAAGTACCATCCGAACGACTGGTCGTTTCAGCCAACTGTCCCTGACCGGTCAGGACAATTTTGACATTCTTGACCGGTCGACCGGTATGGTCAAGAATTGAGCCGTAAATGGTACTGGTCTGCACCGCCGTCGGTCGGCCCAGGGTGACATCGGTGTAGTAATGTTTGACAATCTGCTCGTAGGAACGGCCCTGTTGGGCAAAAGCGCGAGCGCCGTGTTGGCAAAGACCAACCCCATGCCCCTGCTTTTCGTCCTTAACCGGGCAGGGAACACCCCGCAGGTAAGTCACCGGAGAACCACCAAAAACGTCCTCGTTATTTAAGGTATGTCCGCCACAGTTGGCCGAGAAGAGGCCATTGATGGTTTTCCCGTTGTAGCGGGCCACAATACCTTTAGTGGCCTGGATGGCTTCATCAGATTTGGTATGGATTTTGCCCGGATCGTAGTTTTGGCAATGGGCCGGGTCGGTACAAATATCGGCGTTGGGGTGGCGGGGGTGCTCGATCGCGTATTGGGCATAGCTGCGAGCTGTCACCGCCTGGGCTTTGACCGCTTCAAAAGGCCACAAGGCCGGCATTTCAGCCGGCACGACCGCTCGCAGGTATTCTTCCAGAGGCATCGTGCGGACGGTTCCGTCATCAAACAAAACCCGGATCATAATCTCCTGGCCTTCAGTAATGGGCACCTCGGGCATATTCTTTAAGCGAGCGAGATGATCGCTGAGATTTGGCACGCTTTGCACCCAGGAATTGGGTAAATTACCAGCGTGGTTGGTCGGATCTAGCCACAAAAAGTAGGTTACGGCAATAACGCGGGCATCACGCAGACACTGGCCGGCATGATACATGATCTGCTCGGTAAAGTCGGGGTCAGTGGCGCCAAAGTTACCGGCTTCATCAATTATCATCCTGGCCTTAATATTGTAGCGTGTTTCAAACAGTTTCAGCACCCGCCGCCAACGAAAGGCATACCATGAGGAAAGTTCTGAGTCATACAGCCATTCACGGACAGAGCCGCCACTATGCCCCCAGTAAGCGTGAAAAGTGAGAATATTATCGAAATAATCGCGGACCGTTTCATACAGATAGTCATAGCCGGCCCAACCTTCCATAGGATGGCCACTACTGTCCGGCGAGCCATCTTCGTGGTGGCCAAAGGCAAAAGGAGGGGTGACCAATTTCATTTCGGGAACGATATTCTTGATGACTTCGGCGGTCATGCGTATCCACCGGGCGCACTTTTGGTAAAATTCAGGCGTGGTATAGAGGTGCTGATTACTCAGATTGCTATCGCCATTTTCATAATGCAAATTTAGCTCATTGGCAAAGTAAACGTATGGATCGAGGCGTTTCAAGTCGGGCCATTTGCTGGCCACTTGCTCCCCTAACCAGCGGGCATAGAAGGTGGGATCTTGATGCCAATTCAGGGGATGCTGAAAGCGAACGATAATTGGCACGTCCGGGTTGGCCGCTTTGTAATCAAAGATACCGTTCACGCCCAGATAATCGTAGAAACTGGTGATAGCACCGGGCCGCCAACTTAACATCATTGTAGGATCGCCGGGATGACCATTGGCCACCCACAAACCGGGTCGACGCATGAGGCCTCCTTGCATGGATAGGTCAAACGAGTTGACAAGTTATGTAGGGCAAGTTGCTAACTTGCCTCCAGTACCGCTGACAAGTTAGCAACTTGTCCTACAAAATTTAGCAAAGGGACAACTTTATTATGACATAAAATCGAGCATATGCAAGGATAAAAAAGCAAAAATTTGAGGTAAAGAAAAGAGCGTGCAATCGCTTGCACGCCCCTATTATAGCAAGTCAACGATCTATATCTATCCTGCTAAAGGTTTTGAGATGGTGACAATTATAGTAACTGAAATCGGCTGGTGGCGCGTACGATTTTGTAGTTAAAATTGGTTACATATTCAAAGAGCTTGTCTTGTAACTTCTTCCAATCGCCGCTTTCCAAAATGGTTTGCATGGTAGGCAAATCTTCGGCCACCGCCCCGGTCAGGATTTGGGGACCATCGCCAAAAACGGTGTACCAGGCTTCGGTGGGTTGGATGCCCAGTTTCATAATGCCAGGAGCAAACTCGCGCACAATAAATTCAAAGTAATCACTTTCAGAACCAGGTTTAATATCCCAACTCATCAATAACTTAACCATAAATTACAATCCTTTACAGGCTAAATTTATCTATCAATTAGTATTGTAGACAAGATAGCAGAATAGAGCCAATTCAGCAAGTCTTTTAAGTTTTATCCGACAATCAGACTCAGTACATCCAAATTTGCTCTAGCTGGACCAGCGCGAAGCCTCCAGCGGCCAAAACGGGGACTGTCCCACGGGGAGGCAGCGGAGCTGCACAGGTCTTCGCACTGGTCCGCTCCGAGCTTGAAAATTGGATCTGCTGAGACTCCGTCCAGATACGTAGCCTGTGATTATATGCTGTCTTAAGTAAAGGTCAATTTTAATCGGGTGCTATATTTTATCTTCTCAAAAAGTAGGGGCGAGGCAACTCGGAAAGTAGGTTGTTTGCGCTGATACCATCAATTCGAGTTGCCTTGCCCCTACCCCACCCCGAATTATTGAGATGATACTAGATAACATTCCAAAATCCCCCTCGTTTCAAATGAGATAAATCATAAAAGGCGGGAGAAGTGAGTTGACATTTTATCCTGAATATTGTATTCTGTATTCAGAATGAAGTATACAAAAATCGGCATCAAAAAAAGTTAGGCGTGCAATGAATGGCAAAGCCCTATCCCCCATATCTTCCCAGGATACGCTGGCAGATATCGTTACCAATCGAATCCGAGAAGCCATCATCAGAGGAAGCCTCCCGCCGGGTGAGAGATTGGCAGAGCCGGCCCTTGCCGCAGAATTGGGTGTGAGCCGTAGCCCTGTTCGAGAAGCATTGGTGCGTCTCGAGGGCGATGGCTTGGTGCGGAGGGAAGCCAATCGCGGTTTTTCTGTTTGGGAGCCTACAGCCACCGACGTAGACGAGATTCTCGGCCTACGGGTGATGATGGAGACACTGACCGCAGAGTTGATTATTGACAAACTCACGGACGAGGACTTTGCCAAACTCGAAGAGATTGTTGCGCAACAAAAGCAGGCGATTGAGGCAAATCGTTTCCTACGATTGACCAGGGAAGATCGTCGCTTCCACGACTACTTCGTGGAGCGTACTGGTAATTCCCGCTTATTGGATATGTGGAACCAGATAATGGGGCAGTGGGAGGTTCTGGTTTTCCGTCGAGCGGAGCATAATCCGGCGGTTTCTGGGACTGTATTGACAGACCACCGTAACATTCTGGAGGCGCTGAAGAAGAGGGATCTGAACAAGGTCGTCACTCTCCACCGAGAAATCAATACTCGCGTGGGGCGCGAGATGAAGGAGACATTACAAAGTCGTCGGCCTGAGACGGCATAGGGATGCCGGCCCTACTTGCCTGCCAAGTTGCCAGTCAAACCATAAAACTTCATATACAGACGAGGTGTTTATCCTGTGCGAGCCGCTTTATTAAAAACTGAGGGGCAGTTGGTGATGACCGAGATCGAACCACCAACCATCCAGAGCCCCGACCAGGTCTTGATAAAAGTGAAAACCGTGGGCATCTGCGGTTCAGAGGTCCATGCGTTTCACGGAACGCATCCTTATCGCAAAGCGCCGGTTATTCTTGGACACGAAATGTCCGGCGATATTCTGGCTGTTGGCGAAGCAGTGACCAACTTCAAGGCCGGCGATAGGGTGATTGTAGACCCGCAATGGACCTGCGGCCAATGTGAATACTGTCGGGCGGGCGATATTAATCTGTGCCCCGCCAAAAAAGTACTGGGGACACCGTCGTGGCCGGGTGCATTTGGGGAGCAAGTTGTCGTCCCAGAGGAGGCCGTGTTTCATCTGCCCTCCCATTTGTCTTATGTGCAGGGTGCCCTCATTGAGCCTTTGACAGTAGGTGTTCACGACACCCGACAAGCCAATCTGGTAGCTGGCGAGTCGGTCGCCATTTTGGGTACAGGCTCTATCGGTGGGTTGCTGGCGGGCGTGTGTCACGCCCGGGGGGCCGAATTAATCATCACCGCCGACATTCGCCAGCACTGCCTGGACGCTGCCCGGGAACGGTTGGGCGCAACCCACGATTTCCTACTCCCGGACGACAATCTGGTTGATAAAGTCAAAGAGTTGACCGGAGGTGAAGGGATTGACGTGGTTTTTATCGCTGCGGATGATGTCACCCTGGTCAACCTGGCCGTAAAATTGGCCAAGCGACGGGGTCGCATTGTTCTCGTAGCCCTTATGACATATGCCCCCCTGCAATTAGCCGCTTACGATATTATCAGCAAGGAGTTGTCCATCGTCGGCAGCACGATGAGCAACAACCAAGATGTACAAGAAGCAATTGAGTTGGTCGCCTCCGGTCGGGTAGATGTTGAAGGCATTGTCACGCACCAACTCCCCATTGAAGAAGCTCAACGGGGCATGGAGCTGGCGCATACCAAAGATGACCAGGCCATAAAAGTCATTCTTTCTTTCGACAATTATCCGATTCGAGGCATAGAACGAAATGAAGGGAGTGGATATGAAAACATCAAATGATAAGATGTCAATCGAAAAACTAAAAGAAATGGCGGTCCAGATTCGGACTGACATTATCGAAATGATCTTTAAAGCCCAGGCCGGTCATCCGGGTGGCTCACTCTCTGCGACCGATATTGTCACCGCTCTGTACTTTCGCATGATGAACGTCGATCCCCAAAATCCCGATTGGCCGGACCGAGACCGGTTCATTTTATCAAAAGGACACGCCTGCCCGGTATGGTACGCCGCCCTGGCCGAACGAGGCTACTTTGATAAATCACACCTGGACACCTTGCGCCGGCTTAACAGCATCCTGCAGGGCCACGCAGATATGATTAAAACCCCGGGGGTGGACATGACAGTAGGTTCGCTGGGGCAGGGAATATCGGTTGGCCTGGGGATGGCTCTCAGCGGCAAGCTGCGCCAAAAGGATTACCACGTTTGGGTGGTCATCGGTGATGGCGAGTCCCAGGAGGGTTCAGTTTGGGAGGCGGCCATGGCCGCCGTTAAATGGGAACTAGACAACTTCACCGTTATCCTGGATAACAACGGTATCCAAAACGATACGTTCACCGATGATATCATGCCACGCCGCTCGTTGCCTGATAAGTGGCGGGCCTTTGGTTGGAATGTGATCGAAATTGACGGACACGACATGGAACAAATTGTGAATGCCCTGGAAGAGGCTTTGACGATCAAAGGCATACCGACCATCGTCATTGCCGAAACGATCAAAGGCAAAGGTGTATCGTTTATGGAGAACGTTCCTGCCTGGCACGGAAAGGCCCCCAACGCCGAACAGGCCGAAATTGCCCTAACAGAAATAAGGAGGCAGTTGGCATGAGTATAAATGCATCCGCTTATCACTATGTTAAACCTGAAATTGTGGCCGGGCTGACTTCGGATGATTTTTTCGAGACGACCGAAAAGCAGGCCACTCGCCAGGCCTACGCAGAGGCCATCCTTGAATTGGGCGAACGAAACCCAAACGTGGTTGTACTGGATGCCGACGTTTCTAAGTCGATCGGTACCAATAAGTTCGCCGAAAAGTTCCCTGACCGGTCTTTTAATTTTGGTGTCGCCGAGCAAAACATGATGGCAGCCGCCGCCGGCATGGCTACAACCGGTCTCATCCCCTTTGCCTCAACCTACGCCGTCTTCGCCAGCCTGCGTGCTTTAGACCAGGTTCGTAACAGCATCCATTACCCGTGTCTGAACGTTAAAATCGCGGCCAGTCACAGTGGCATTACCCCGGGTCCAGACGGAGTCACCCACCAGGGGCAAGAGGACATCTCCATTATGCGTTCTCTGGCCAATTCAACGGTCATTGCTACGGCTGACTCGCCCACAACCAAACTGGCCGTATGGGCGGCTGCCGAATGGGAGGGGCCGGTCTATCTTAGCTTCACTCGTGACCCGGTCCCCATCCTCTTCGACCTGGATTTCCCCTTTGAAATTGGTAAAGCCATAACCGTCCGCGACGGTTCGGATGTGGCGATTATCGCTATGCGAGACCTGGTAGCCCATGCCCTGGTCGCTGCTGAAAAGTTAGCCCAGGAGGAGGGCTTGAACGTCCGGATGATCTATTGTCACACCATTAAGCCGCTCGACGTCGAAGCCGTCTTGAAGGCGGCTGAAGAAACCGGTGCGATTGTGGTGGCCGAAAACAACGTCATCTTCGGCGGCTTAGGCAGTGCCGTAGCCGAACTCCTTGTAGCCAATAATCCTATTCCGATGAGGCAAATTGGCGTGAGAGATACTTTTGCCGAGTCAGGACCCTATCTTGAGGTAATTGACAAGTATGGGCTGACTGCGCCGCATATCGCTAACGCAGTTAGAGAGGTCATTGCCCACAAAGAACGACTCAGTAGAGACGTTGTGAAATTTTCGGTTTCAACGAGTCTTGCCTAGAGTGACCATCAAGGAGAGTCAGCGTAGTATTTGCCAGCAGCTAAGATCATATTGTTACAACCAATAAGAGAATAGTAAGCAAGGAGCATATCGATGATAAAGCCAAAAGTGTTTGTCACCCGGGCCATTCCAGAAAAGGGTCTGGCGATGGTCAAAGAACATTGCGATGCAGATATCTGGACCGATGAACTGCCCCCACCGCGCGAGGTCATCCTTGAACGGGTCAAGGGCGTCGATGGCATCTTGTCCCTGTTGACTGACAAGATGGATGCCGAGGTGATGGACACAGCCGGACCCGGACTGAAAGTTATCAGTAATTACGCGGTGGGTTTTGATAATATCAACATTCCAGAAGCGACGAAACGGGGGATCCCCGTGGGGAACACGCCTGGCATCCTGACCGACACCACCGCAGACTTTGCCTTTGCCTTACTCATGGCCGCTGCCCGCCGGGTGGTAGAGGGGGATAAATTTACGCGCGCGGGCAAATGGAAAACCTGGGGACCCAAACTCCTGCTTGGAATTGACATCCACGGCGCTACCTTGGGGCTGGTTGGCTTTGGCCGCATTGGTAAAGCTATGGCCAAACGAGCCTCAGGGTTCGACATGCAGATTCTCTATTACGATCCTATCAATCCAAATGATCCCGAGGCCGAAGCACTCCGAGCCCAATCTGTCGATTTTGATACGGTCCTGGCTGAATCCGATTTTGTCTCGATCCACACCCCTCTCAATGAGCAAACATACCACCTGATAAACGCTGATGCCCTGGCAAAGATGAAATCGAGCGCCATTCTGATAAACACCGCCCGCGGCCCGGTCGTAGATCCCGACGCGTTGAACCAGGCTTTGAAAGAGGGTACTATTGCTTACGCCGCCCTTGACGTGACCGAACCAGAACCGATCCCCCCGGACAGTCCCTTACTTGAGTTAGATAACATCATTATCGCCCCCCACATCGCCAGTGCCAGCAAAGCAACCCGAGACAAGATGGCTCAAATGGCTGCCGATAACTTGCTGGCCGGTCTGCGGGGTGACCCTCTACCAAACTGTGTCAACCCCGACGTGTACGCATAATTCAAGGCAGCCTTAAACAGATTTCATCACGCTGGCAAAAGTTGCTCTCATCAGCGTCCTCCTCTTAAGAAAACCCCCAATTTATGAAAATTGGGGGTTTTCTATCAAGGAGGGGTCTTAACCCATAAGGGGCGTCCCTACAATACGACCACTTCAATCGCGGCGGTTCAATGTGCGCCAGTAGTGGGCTAAAAGCGCCAGACTAATCAAACCTAATCCGCTTAAAGGCAGGGCTAAACCGAGGCCGGTATCTGGTAAAGTATTTGGCGGTTGCATGGTATCTTGGCCGGTAATGGGCAAGAGGTCGGGAGGCACAAATTGATCGCCTGTCGTCGGCAGGCCATCAGGGGGAATAAATTCTTCCTCGGCCTCAGGCTCAGCCGTAGGCGGGGGAGCACTCAATGGCGTAGCCGTGGGCAAGGGTGTGGGTGATGGTTGAGGCTCAGGCGTGGGACTGGCTTCAGCAGAGATTGCGGGAACGGTGGCCACTGTGGGAGCCACCGCAGGAGCCACGGCCCCACCTCTGCCAATTGTAAAATCAAGCCAGGCCTGGTCGGCGGCGCTTTCACGGTAAAAGAGGGTGGCCGTATTCCTGAGTTGGATACTGCCGATTCCCTCTGGCGCAGCAATCACATCAATCTGAATAGTAGCTTTGGCTCCGGCAGCCATTTTATCCAGATTGACCACGACCAATTGTCCATCGTCGCCACCATCAATTATTTGAGCGACCCCTGTTGAGGTGGACACATCCACAGCCGTCAAGCCAAGCGGGAGCAGATCTGTAACAATCGCGTTGGTAATATCATTCGGTAAACCATTTTGGAGCGTCAAGGTGATTTGGGTACCACCGCCTGGGGCCATCACTTGGCGCAAAGCGGACATCTGAATGGTGGCCGGTGGATTGGTGCGTGACCCGCTAAAGAGGGCAATATTAGCAACGGTGGGGAAGTCACAGTTCAGGTAAATACCTGCATCCTGAACGAGCGGCTCAAGCTGGCCAGCCCACTCTGGGGCCAATGAAACGTGCAGAATAGCCAGCCCAACCCCCAGTCCGCCCAGGCCATAATTGCCATCACTGGCACTCTGGGCCGAGGCTTGCCAGCTACCGGTTTTTAATTCGACACTAACCCCTTCTTGGGGACCAAAGCCCCAATTAATCACCTGGCCGACAACGGAAGCGCAACGTGCTCCAGATGGACCGCCGTCATGACCGCCACCGCCATCACCAGCGCCGCCTGGACCACCGCCGCCACTGCCGCCGCCGCCACCGCCCCCAGGTTCAACCGTGGGGCGGATGTTTTTTGATAAGTCGGGGGCGGAATTAGCCGGCGCAGCCACGAACAATAAGATTACTGCCACAAACAGAAAAACTGTGCTGATGACAAAGCCATAAGATTTTTCGCGCATTTTACTCACGCTCCTGCATTTGCCCTTATTCTATTATGACAACTATTTATCGTTTTGTCAAACATGCTTAAACTTAACATAAAGAGGGGTTGGGTATGTTAACCCAACCCCTCTTATCAAAAACATTTGGCGTAACTACCTACCCTCATGTCATTCCGAGGAGCTCAGCGGCGAGGAATCTCCGAAACTTTGGCCCAAAAGAGGTCTACTTTACCAAAACCTTGGGGATTCTTCACTCGCTACGCTCGTTCAGAATGACATGGTAGGTAGTTACCATTTGGCATTGTAGGGCAAGTTGCTAACTTGCCCCTGGGATACCACCCCCTATTACTTTAGGGTCGCACAGGGGATCGTCCTCGTCTATCGTTTACAATCTCCGATCCTTCCTCGGTCAAGGTTGCTGAGTCTGGGGACAAGGCTATACCGTCGACAGCGATTGTCGGGCCAACAAAAAGATTATTACCTTCGTTCGTCTCAACCACCTCGCCGTTGGCACTAGTGCCATCAGGTTCATCCCAAGAGTCAACCTGAACGTATAAACGATACGTTCCCGGCGCTCTAAAGTAGTTGTTGAGCGGAATATCCTTCCAGGTTTGCGGCCAACAGCCAAGGCCATTGGGAATAAAATTACTGTAATTATCGCACGTGCCACCGGGTATCAAGTCGTTGGGATTGAGATTGGTGATAATTGTGTCACCATCGGCTGGCATACCATAAACTTTCCAGGCCACCCCATAGGGGACCAGACCATCAGCAAAGTCCTCATCCCAGGTTTGGTTAACGGTTGGATTAATGGGTGCGGTGGATAAGTACAGGTCTACCCAGAAGGGGGTGGAGAAAGCCGAGCCTGTATTGTGGAGGGTGACGCTAATCTCCACGGCCTGGCCGGTGTTAGGCGATGGATTCGATACGGTAACGTCACTCACAGTCAGGTCAATGGGTACAGGCGGAAGCGAGCTATTAAAGTCATTCATGACAATGGGCAGGTATACGGTACCGGAGGTAGCCGTAGCGGCCTGGTTGGTAAAGGTACAGGTGATATTTTCCGCGACATCGAGATCGATGGTAGCCGTAGAGCCGGCCGTCGTGCTACCACCGTCCGGGTCGTTGCAGGAGAGGCCAGTCAGGTTCCAGTCCGTCACGGCCGTCTCGGTGACAACGTAGGTACCAGGCGACACAGAGAAGCTTTGGGAGTTGTTAGACGGATTGCCATCATCAACCAGGGAGAAGTTGCCCAGGTTACCGGTGAAGGCAAAGGACTGTGTCCCCTCAGGGATGGCCTCTTTGATGATCGTGATGGAATTGGTGGCCGTATTGGTAAAGACACAAGTGATGTTCTCCCCCACATCGAGGTCGATGGTGGCCGTAGACCCGCCGGTAGTGGTCCCTCCATCCGGGTCGTTGCAGGAGAGGCCGGTCAGGTTCCAGCCCGCTACAGCCGCCTCGGTGACGGCGTAGGTGCCGGCTGTTAGATTCAATTGGGTGAGGGTGTTGCTGAACGGATTACCGTTGTCAACCAGGGAGAAGTTACCGAGATCACCGGAGAAGGCAAAGGCTTGGGTATTATTATCGGGCACGGCATCCTTGACGATGGTGATGGCCCCGACGCTGGTGTTAACGGTATTGGTGAACGTACAGGTAATACTTTCGCCCGCTTCCAGGGCAATATTGGCCCGCCCCTGGCTCGGTTGGGTGGTAGTGTCGCCACTTGGGTCGTTACATACCAAGTTACTCAGACTCCAACCCATCGTTGCCCCCTCAACGACGGTGTAGTTGCCATGAGGTACGTTGAAAGTACGGGTGTTGAGCAGAGTGGGATCCGCATCATCGTCCAGGTCGAAGTTGCCAATACTACCGCTACCGATAAAAGCGAAGTCCTGAGGGTCATCGGGATTGGCGTCCTTAACAATGGTGATTTCGCCGGGCTGGGCGGTATTCGTGAAAGTGCAGGTAACCGTTTCGGCAGCGGCCACATTGATCGTAGCCGTGCGCGTCCCGGTATCACCATTGCTGTTGCCCGTCGGATCGTTGCAGGTCAGAGTGGTCAAATCCCAGCCTGTCACTGCCCCCTCTTGAATCGTGTAGCTGCCAGGTGTCAGGTTGTTGAAGGTCCGATTGTCGGGCAAGGTCCCATCGGTGCTGTCGTCGTCCAACTGGAAGTTGGCTATCGGCGTCGGTCCCGTGGCCGTGAAATCAAAGTCTCGCGGATCATCGGTCGGGATTGACACCTTCTCGATGATGATCGTCCCCAGATGGATATTTTCAAAGGTACAAGCGACGGTTTCCCCAGGTTCAACTTTGATGGTGGCCGTGCGCGTCCCGGTATCGCCACTGCTGTCGCCGGTCGGATCGTTGCAGGTCAGACCGGTCACGGCCCAATTTGTCACCGCGGCCTCTTGTATCGTATAGGTGC
>DAOUMU010000309.1:0-33943 GCA_034409055.1 Anaerolineae bacterium | reverse complement strand
TTTTGAAAACTCGTGGCTTTTTGATCAATTCTTCATATGTAATCATTGGTTGGCCTGTTTCACCTGATAATTTACGACCTTTCTGCTAACTTTATACCTTTTTTGCTTATCGTGCAACAACTCTAATAAAGCCTTTACGGCTGCTCGCGAGAGAACCGAATCGAAGGCAGTTGGCCAGGCCTCTCGAGAAGAGGGTTTTCCCATGACCAATTTTGGTGATTTGCGCTATACGGCCTGGGGAGGCGGGGTGCCCATTATGTATAAGGGTCAAGTGGTTGGCGCGGTGGGAGTGAGTGGTTTGCCGGAGGAAGAGGACATGAAACTGGCTCGCATGGGAACCAGTTTGGTTAGTTAATAAAATCTCTCAATTGTCCAGCCTCTGGCGGTCGCTATTCTGACCAGTTTTCGGGAAGGATTGACGGCCACGGGATGAGTGGCCATCTCCAGTAGCGGCAGGTCAGATGAACTGTCGGTGTAAACGTAGCCGATGGCCTGGGGAAATGCTAGATTGCGGTCGGTAGCCCATTTTCTGGCCCAGTAAACTTTGCCGAGGCCGTAGCAAAGCGGTCCATCCAACTCCCCCGTATAATGATCGTTCTGCACGGCCAGGCGGGTGCAGAGATAATCTTGCCCCAATCCCAAATATTCAGCCACCGGTTTGACGATTTCTTCAATCGAGGCCGAAATAATCACGACCCGGTGGCCCTGACTTTTGTGCCACTCGATTTTAGCTTTGCCTGCCGGGGTCAGGCGAGGCCAGAGTCGATTGGTTACCCACGCTTCGAAAAATTTGGTCGCTTCGGTTCGGCCGTGCCGGCCAACATAGGTCATCAGACGAGCATGTGTTTGGCCAAAATCAAGCAATTTTAATTGATAGCGCAGGGCAATTTGCCCCACAAACCACAGGGGGGCACGATGCTGTTTAACAATCTCTTTTAGATAAATCAGCCCGGCACTGGTGTCTAGCAAAGTGTAATCTAAATCGAAAAAGGCAATCGTTGTCATCCGTTAATTTCACGTTGTAGATTGTTTTGCTACATTTCGTGGAAATTTATTATAATCTAATTCTGTGGTAGGAAAAGGAACGCACTCATGAATATGATTATTATTGGCTTGGGCGCATTTTGTTTTGGTTTGGTCATTGGCTGGATTACCTATCGTACTTTGCGTCATCAGGAGGGTAATCCGGCTATCTCCGATATTGCCTCGGTCATTGCGGCAGTAGGCGGTGGGGCCGTGGCCGGCCTCTTTCGTGAGGAAGTTGTTTTTGGGTTATATGCCATTGGATTGGCCATTGGCTTTTTTCTCTACTTGATTGTGGCTTTGTTGTTGGAGGGCAAAGAGAGTGTGGTCAGATTCATGAGTGTGGAAGAAGAAAAGAAAAAATAGTTTCTAATTCCTAAACTCACCTCTGACAGTTGAAACAAGATGATAGAAAACCCTATACCACAATTAGGAGGTATAGGGTTTTCTATTTTTGATTTATGAAGAAAAAATTGCTACTAATATGAAATATTTAATCGGGATAAATGTTAACTGTGGCCTTACTGATTAAGGTCTTGCGCCGGGATTTCTTTCTAAGAAAGACACGATATTGCTAAATACGTTACCCACAACCGGCCCCAGTATGAGCAGGATGGCAATAACGACAATAGCAACCAAAACCAGGATTAAAGCGTATTCGACTAATCCCTGGCCTTCTTCATAGGGTAGGAATAGCAAGATAGTTCACCTCCTTTCTATAATAGTTTTTTTATAAGCAGATTATGGGCTGATCCTATAGCAAATTAAGCCATAACCCGCTATAAATAACTTATTCGTATAAAAGGATAAGAGGATCATCCAATCTAATGATAGTTATGATTCCATTCTTAAACCATCAAAAAATTAATCTGATATTAATTCTAATTTATCATATCGCCCTGTAAAAACTGTGTATATAGCCCATATGGCCTATATAAAAGTCGTTGGGCAGATTGCGTCTTGAATTTTGACGGACAGTTTTATTTTATTGATTTGATCGTATCGGCTACCAGCAAATTGTTGGTACGTAGTAATCCGATGACCTCTACCGTGTCTCCTTCCTGGATGTCTTCGATAATCCTGATATCGTTGGGTAGAAAAACCGTGAGCCCTTCAACAATCCACAAATTTTCGCCTTTGGTTTCCAAAACGCCTCTAAATTGAATGACAGCGGCCCGATTTTGCTCAAGAAGTTGCTGAATTTCTGTTAAACGGCGTTGGTTAAATTTCTCTTCCAGTTCTATCCGACGGTCTTCACTAAAAGAAAAGGAAAGCTGCACGTTTTCGGAGATGCGTTTGACCCCGTAGAGAAAATCGCCGGGTATCGTGCCAATGGCCAGGTAATTTAAGGTCAAAGCTACCATTGATAAGGTTAAAATAATTGTAATCGTAACTGTAATCAGATCATTTAAAATGGCTTTGCGAGTGAGCCGTTTTCGAACAATCCTGAAAATTGCCTGTGATTTTTCACTGAAGGTAGGAGAAGGGAGAGCCGGCAGTTCAGCTAATTGCTTCATATATTCGGTGCGTAAGGCGGATTTTCTTTCTTCAGGAACCAGTTCGGGATTAGGGTCGGCCAATAACGTGGCCGCATAAAGCAGGGGGCGTAATTCGGTGGCATAATCAGGTACTTCAGTTAGAATTTCCTCAATGGGCACACCCGCCTGCAGGGCAGAGATGCTTTCATCAAGGATAGACTCAAAGCTATCCATCATGTTGCACCTCCTGGGGCATAAAGCGGGCCAACGAAGCCAGGGCGCGATGTTGTAAGGCTTTCACCGCGCCCACCGATTTTTCCAGCAAGTCAGCAGTTTCGGCCAGGCTTAATTCCTGTCCAAATCTGAGCGCAATCACGTGCTGTTGTTCTTCGGTAAGTTGTAAAAGAGCCTTTCTCAAAATGGGACCAAGCTGGGACAAATGGACCTGATCGGTTAAAGAAGGACCATCAGCAACCACGTCCTCCATCAAGGAGACCGTGCGAGTTTTTTCTTTGATGTAGTCTGCGGCCAGATTACGGGCCACTGTGTATAACCACCCGGCCAAAGATGTTCTGGGCGGTTTACCCGCTTGTAGGGCTTGCACCAGAGCCAAAAAAACCTCCCCGGTTAAATCGGCTGCTACTTCTGGTTCTCTCAAACGGTAGTTGAGATAGCGATATATTTGATCGAAATAGCGATCATAGACTTCAACCAGGGCTTGCTGGTCGTGCCGTTGTATCCGAGCCAGCAGTGAGCGGGCATCTTCCACAACCCATTTTCTCCTTATTTTATCCCACTTTGTTGTAATGTAACTGCCTGCCCTTATGTCATTCCGAGGAGTGGAGTACCCAAAGGGCATAAATACCCAAAGGGCATAAACGACAAGGAATCCCCGAAACTTTGGCCCAAAAGAGGCCTACTTTACCAAAACCTTGGGGATTCTTCACCTGTTCAGAATGACATGGTAGGTAGTTACGTTGTAATTTTAGTTAGTTTCTGTTGCAAAACGTAGCCAGGGCATCCCTATGCCCGCCGTAGACGCATGGGGATGCGTCTACTACAAGGTTTGCAACAAGAACTAGTTTAGGCCGAACAATAAATATGCACGCCTACTAATTTTATCATATATTTGGGGGATACAGTACCCGAAAATTTAGTGGTTTTTAATGTAATACTCTATTCATACAAACCTTGGCTGCTGGCAAGCGTCGCTCACTGACCATCAACTGCCGAGATAGAAAACACTCTATACAACATACCATAACTCTTACTGCAAGGCAATTGCCTCTTCTTTTATTCTTTTGTTGTTGATTGCCAGCAGTGAATGGAGGTGCTATACTGGAAAAACAAAGTGTTAATGAGTCTATCTACTTGCCTCTAATGTCCACCAAACTGTTCATTGTTGAGTCAACCAAAAAAGCCCGCACCATTAAAGGCATGCTCGGGGCCGATTTCAACGTTCAAGCCACTGGAGGGCATATCTTGGAAATGCCCGCTGATGATATACACGTCAACCTGCGAGATTTCACCCCGACCCTACATCTCATTCGAGGTAAAGGTAAGAAACTGGAGGCCTTGAAAAAAGCCGCTGCCACCGCTGATGTGGTCTATCTGGCTACTGATATGGACCGGGAGGGGGAGGCCATCGCCTACCACGTGGCCACTCGCCTGGGGCGGACAGTGAAAGACAAGGTCCAGCGCATTACCTTTACTGCCATTACCCAGGCCGATATTCAAGCTGCCTTAGCCGCACCCCGTCAGATTGACCGGCGTCTGGTCGAATCGCAAATGACCCGCCGAGTCATTGACCGGTTGGTCGGTTACATGGTCAGCCCCGTGCTATGGCAGGGACTGTCGGGAGTAAAACGGCTCTCGGCGGGACGGGTACAGTCTCCCGCCTTGTGGCTGGTGGTGGAACGGGAGCGGGAGATTCGGGCGTTTGTGCCAGAGGAATGGTGGAGTATCGAAGCGGAACTGTCCAAACAGGAACAGGGTAGAAAGTTTTGGGCTTCTCTTTTTAAAATTAAAGGTAAAAAGCCGGAGTTAAAAACACAAGCCGATGCGCAAAAGGTGCTGGATGAGTTGGAAGGCGCGGCTTGGCGAGTTCAGCGGGTCGAAAAGGGAACTCGGGTTCGCAAACCTTATCCTCCTTTCACCACTGACTCAATGCAGCAAGCGGCTTCGAGCCAATTAGGCTTTAACCCGCGTCTGACGATGAAGGTGGCGCAGGAGTTATATGAAGGGGTCAAACTAGGTGAAGGTAAAAGGGTTGGCCTGATTACCTACATTCGAACCGACAGCACGGCTGTGGCTCCGGAGGCGCAGCAGGCCGCCCGGGCCGTGGTCACCAAATTTTGGGGTGAGATTTACTTGCCATCCCGACCGCCCATTTACCAAACTCGCGATCAAACCGCCCAGGAAGCGCACGAAGCGATTCGCCCGGTGGATCCCTGGCGTACGCCCAAGGCGGTCGAACCTTATCTGACTACCCAGCAACATCAATTATATCGCCTCATCTGGCGACGTTTCATTGCCAGCCAGATGAAACCGGCCCTCTATGATACGGTGACGGTTGACATAGAAACCCTTATCGCCGGTAGCCCTACGGTTTATCTTTTCCGGGCCAGAGGCAGTACGCTGTGCTTTGCCGGATTTTTGAAAGTGTATGGGGTAGATGTGGATGCGGAGGAAGCGCGCGAGCAGGGGGGCAGGGGAGCAGGGGGGCAGGAGGATAGGAAAGAGAAAGAGGGCATTGAGAATGAGTCAATGCCGGATCTGGCCAAGGGAGATGCCTTGAGGTTGCACCAACTGGTACCGAAGCAGCACTTTACCCAACCACCCAAACGGTACACGGAAGCGCAACTGATCGGTGCGCTGAAGAAGTTGGGGCTGGGGCGGCCCAGTACCTATGCTACCATTGTCGAGACCCTGAAGGACAGAAAAT
The DNA here is from genome assembly GCA_034409055.1 of Anaerolineae bacterium. Lineage (GTDB taxonomy): Bacteria > Chloroflexota > Anaerolineae > 4572-78 > J111 > DAOUMU01. The sequence continues at coordinate 28,498 of DAOUMU010000309.1, read as the reverse complement.
ATGTGGACCTGGAACAGAAACGGTTGTTTCCCACCCCTCTTGGTATTCAAGTGTGTGAGCTTTTGGAGAAGCATATGCAAACCGTGGTTGATGTCGGCTTTACCGCTCGTATGGAGGCGGACCTGGACCGGATTGCCAGAGGAGAGGTCGACCGGCTGACGATTATGCAGGCATTTTACGGGCCATTTAAGGCCACAGTAGAGCAGGCCATGGCAGCCGCTGTTGTCGAGCGCAAACCGGCGGCCAGAGCGACGAGAAAAGATGGGGGGCGAAGACGGGGCAGTAGGGGACCAAAGCGAGGAAAGGCTCAGTCGTTACCCCAATCCGAGAAGGAAGGTGAGATGTGCCCCCAATGTGGGGAAGGGACGCTCGTAGTCAAGAGCGGCAAGTTTGGTCCTTTCTTGGGCTGCTCGCGCTATGCACTGGGCTGTCAATATACCGAGAATATCTCGGGTGTTGTTCGACAGAAAAAGCGGTGGGGTAAGAAAGGATGGGATAGTAAAAAATGATTTACTCCTTTAGTGTTTCTCGTTTTTGATTGTGGTATAATATCGGTGATCAGAATCGGACGGTAAGAGGGAGTTAAACACAATGATGGGGTATACATATCGATCAGCGCTTTTTGCCGGGTTGGTTTATAGCCAAGAGGGTGACTTGGTCGAGACAACGTTTATTGGTCCAGAGCCACATTACATCATTATGGATGGTAATTTTAAACGTCATGTCCCAGCGGAGGAGATTGACCGACAGGTATTAGAGTGGATACAACAGCAGGCCTCGGCCAATAAAGATATGGTTTCAGAACAGATCATGCAGTTCTTGGGTAAAGATGATTTATTCACCAAGGCCATGATTGATTCCTCGATTGATCGTATGGACCAACAGGTGATGGAACAAGGTTTGCCCGATGATGCCCGGATGATGCTGGGAATGATGGGATTTAAGATTGTGGTGAATGTGCATGGTGAACTGGTTGATTTAGAAATACCGAGTCAGGAATTACCCGGTGATGAGGAATGGTGATTATCAATTATCAATGAGCAATGAATAATTGATTTAAGAAATGCGCGGCGTGGACCACAGTCCACGCCGTAAACTGTTCGATTGTGGTTCAGCGGGAGCGCTTTTATATGGAAGTCTGAATGGCAACACTGAGCGAAAGTGTTGACGTTCACATTCGGACTCTTTTTGTTTTGAGAAGTCTGATAAGAAGAATTATTGTCCCTATGAATTGGTTGTGCTATAATTGCCCCTTCGTAAATAACCGGGCAATGTCTCTTTTAGAATGGAAAGTGCAAAAACGCTTTATAATAAATTGAATAAACTCATTGATGACACACCGGTAGCCGTAGCCACTATTATTCGGGTGCGAGGTTCTGTGCCCCGGGAGGTTGGTACCAAGATGATTATTCATCCGTTGGGGCAACATTATGGCACAGTGGGGGGAGGCTGCGGTGAAGCTGACGTGATTCGAGCCGGGATGAATGTTATTGACACCGGCGAGCCTCAAATTGTTGAGGTGGATTTAACCGAGGATATCAGTATACAAAGCCTGGGTGTGTGTGGTGGTATTATGGAGGTTTATATAGAGCGTTGGCCTGAAATACAATAATTTGCGTTTTGCGCATTGTGTATTTTTGCTCTATCATGCGGGGATAAGTAGGTACATTACCATGACCCACCCACTTTTAGATGATTTGGTTGCTTCCATTGAGGCCAATCAATCTGTGGCCCTGGTAACAGTGGTCAAGGCGACCGGAAATTATGCCAGGGTGTTGGGGAAAAAAGCTCTGATATGGCTGGATAAAGCCCCGGTTGGTGATCTATCGCTGGGTGACATGACCTCTCAAATTTTGGAGGATGCGAGCCAATGTTTATCTGTGCGTAAGCCGCAGCTCCTGACCTATGAGCATAACGCAGGCACGATAGAGGTTTTCGTGGAGGTGCAGCGTCGCCCGCCGACACTGATTATTGTCGGGGCCGGACATGTGGCGCTTCCTCTGGCTCAATTAGGCAAGATAGTAGATTTTGAGGTGGTGGTGCTGGATGACCGGCCCCGCTATGCTAACAAAGATCGCTTCCCGATGGCTGACCAGGTACTGGCCCAGCCCTTTCGAGAGACGCTACGGAATTGGCCCATTAATAATGATACCTATATCGTGTTGGTAACGCGTGGTCACAGCCATGATGTTGAATGTCTCTTAGAGGTTCTGGACTCACCGGCCCGGTACATTGGCATGATTGGTAGTAAGCGTCGGGTCAGGGCGGTTTTTGAATTACTGGGAAGGGAGCAGGGGATCGACCCGGCCAAATTTGATCGAGTTTATGCACCGATTGGTTTGGACATTGGGGCTGAAGGTCCGGCCGAAATTGCGGTGGGCATTATGGCCGAAATTATTAAGGTCTACCGGAGCGGGCGGGCCGCCTCTCTGTCGAATGCGCTCCGGGCCGACCAGTGCTTGCCCCTGCATCCAACCAGGGTTTAGTGAAAAGTCTTACGAATGCCAACCAATTCCTATGGGATGTGGGAACTGAGGGGAACTTGGTGAAACTTTGAAACTCTTTTTTCGATAATTTAGTATATCTAACGAGGTAAGAATCATGGGAAACTTTGTCAAAGGAATGATTACAAATACCGGCGTTGTTGGTGAAGTTTTAGTATTTTTGTGGCAGCGCAAGTTATGGTGGCTGATCCCAATGGTGACGGTGTTGTTACTTTTCGGTCTGTTACTGATTTTTGCATCTTCTTCCGGTGTCGCACCCTTTATTTACACGCTATTCTAAGACATGCTGATGAAAATCTTAACAATTTGTTTCGGTGTTCTCCTGGCCCTGCTTGGGGCTGTTTACTACTATCTAGCCGGCATGACCGGCTTTGCCGCGCTTCTGCCGGCTTTGTTTGGGATACTCGTCATCCTATTGGGTAGCCTACAAGGAACGTGGGAGCATAAACATCCCCTGTATGGTTCAATAATGCTGGCCTTACTGGCCTTTCTTAGTTCGTTAAGAGGTTTGTATAATCTCTTTACCATGCTGACGGGTGGTGAAGTTGCTGAGCCGACTGTGGCTATTGTGCGCTCAATCATTGGTCTGTCGGCGGTGGTGTTCATTGTGTTGGGGATCATCCTCATCCAAGATTTTTGGCACGGCTGGAGAGCCTTTGGACAATTTCTGGGCAACTGGTTAGCTCGCGTCGTGCTGACCATTTTCTACTTCACGGTCCTGGTGCCATTTGGCCTGGGGGTGCGCCTTTTTGCCGACCCTCTCCATATCAAGAAGCAACCGCCTGAACTGTGGCGACCTCGTACCACGGGGGATCAAAAATTTGAAGACGTAGTGAGGCAATTCTAGCACGATGAATATCTTAGGTGTTTCTTGTTACTATCACGATGCTGCTGCTGCCCTGCTTGTGGACGGTCAATTGGTGGCTGCGGCCGAAGAAGAGCGCTTTACCCGCAAAAAGCACGATAGCGGCTTCCCTCAGCACGCCATCGACTTTTGCCTGAAATATGCCAATCTGACCGCTGACGACCTGGATTACGTGGTTTTTTATGAAAAGCCATTGGTCAAGTTTGAACGTATCTTACAAACGACCCTCAGTACCTTTCCTAAATCGTGGGGCGTTTTCCGGGAGTCGATGGTCACCTGGTTTGACGAAAAGTTGTGGATTAAGAGCAAACTGCAAACCGGCATCGGGGTTCCGGCCAACAAAATCCTGTTTGTCGAACATCACCTGACCCATGCAGCCAGCGCGATGTTCTGCTCTCCCTACGATGAAGCGGCGGTCATCACCATCGACGGTGTCGGTGAGTGGACCACTGCCACGATGGGCAAAGCTACGGCTCAATGGAATGGTCAGGGAACGAACCATATTGAACTCAGCCGGGAATTGCGCTTTCCCCACTCGCTGGGATTGCTTTACTCTGCTTTTACCGCCTACCTGGGCTTCCGGGTCAACAATGGTGAGTACAAGGTGATGGGAATGGCTCCCTATGGCGCGCCTAAATATATGGACAAGGTTTACAAGGTGGTCAATGTTGACGATGACGGTGGCCTGACCCTGAACATGGATTACTTTAGTTTCCATCACTCCACCCAAAACACCTTTAACCAAAAGTTTGTTGACCTGTTTGGCCCATCGCGTGTGCCAGAGTCTGAATTTTTTACTAAAACAACCCATCCTGATAAAGACCATCCCGATTGGGATGATGCGGTGGCCGCTCAAAACCAGAAATATGCCGACATTGCGGCCAGTATTCAGCGGATGACCGAAGAGATCATCCTGAAAATGGCCAATTATGCTCATCAGCAAACCGGTTCCAAAAATTTGGTAATGGCGGGGGGGGTAGCCCTAAACAGCGTGGCCAATGGCCGGGTGATGCGCGAAACACCGTTTAAAAATGTCTTTATCCAACCCGCCGCTGGAGACTCGGGGGGAGCAATTGGAGCGGCACTGTATGCTTATCATGTCATCTTTGGTCACTCGCGTAAGTTTACGATGGAACACGCCTATTGGGGGGCCAAATACCCCGAAAGTCAGATGATTGAAGCCATTAAGAGGGCTGGTTTTGAATACGAAGAGTTTGACGACGATGATAAGTTGTTAGACCAGGCCGTGGATACCTTACTGCAAAGCAGGGTGGTTGGCTGGTATCGCGGGCGTTTTGAGTGGGGACCGCGTGCTCTGGGGCATCGCTCGATTATGGCAGATCCGCGTCGGGAAGAGATGAAAGAGATTGTCAACACCAAGATCAAATTCCGGGAACCTTTCCGACCCTTTGCCCCGGTAGTGATGGAGGAACGGGTTCACGAATATTTCACCACGCCCAACCTGGATAAGCAATATCCGCCTCGCTATATGTTGATGGTGTCTGATATTCCCGAAGATAAGTGGGATAAAATTCAGGCAGTCTGCCATAATGGTACGGGGCGTTTGCAGAGCGTGCGAGAGGAGTGGAATTCTGGCTACTACAAATTGATCAAAAAATTCGACGAGGCCACCGGGGTTCCGGTTTTACTGAACACCTCTTACAACCTGCGCGGCGAACCGATTGTCAACACGCCACAAGAGGCCATCAATACCTTCGCCGCCTCAGACATTGATCAGTTGGTGATGGGGCCATTTTTGGTGAAAAAACCGGAAGGTTACCAGGCCAAAGGCTCACATTTGAGCCCAGATCAGGTGGATTAACTCCCCCGTGGACAAACCCAAACCGCCGTGGTCTGAGAGGCCACGGCGGTTTTTATCTCGTTCCCAATCGGGAGATTTTATTACCTGCTATCTACTGGCCTGATCACCAGGTTATCAAAATCGACCGTGGCCGACTCACCTGCTTCGTATATATCAACCACTAAGCCGATTTTGCCGGTGGAGACAGTATTATCTTCTAAGGTCGTCAATTCCTCGCCGTTCACAAAGAAAGTCAGTGCATCACCTTCGGCGATGACCATCAGTTCATTGATTTGACCGATGGCAATGGCCTCTGTACTTGACCAATCTTTGAGCATTGTCCACTCGCCATCGTATAGCTTTACCGCGTACAGACCGTCGTTACCAATTTCAAAGGTATAGCCGTGTCCATCGGGATTCAAACGGAAAGATATCCCGTACGAGTAATGTTCTGCCGTATCATAGGGAGTTGCTTCCAGGATTAAGATAAAATCTGTGAATTCTTGATTGGGTAGCTTTTTTTCGACAAAGGGTTCTTGGTCAGGTTTAGCCGTCACGTTTAAGGTATATCGGCCATCTTCAATGATAACTTCATTCTGGCTATAGTCGTCCTCAAATTCACCGGTGGCCCAGCCGTTGGCGTCGGAGTCGAAATATTCGGCAAAGAGAAGATCCTGACCTTCGTCTGCCACCTCTTCGCCACTTATCTCATACACCACCAGATTGTCAAAATCAACGGTAGCACTATTACCCTCCTCATAAAGTTCAAGAACGACCCCGATGGAACCACGCTCAACCGTATCATCTTCGATGGTGATGGCTTCCTCACCATTAATAAAGAAACTCAATGATGGGCCAATGGCTTCGACCACGAGCTGGTTGGGACCATCTCTTTTTATGGCCAGCATCTCGGTATAATCAACCAGGGTTGTCCACTCACCATCTTCAAACAGGTTGACAAAAAAGGAACCATCACTGTCTATTTCGAACATGTAAAGATTTCCGTCAAAATTGTTACGAAAAACAAGGCCATAGGCAAAGGGGGCATTATGCTCTACCGGGATAGCCTCAATGGATAACACAAAATCATCAAATACCATCTCGTCCAACGTCGACCACCAGGTGACACTCTGGGTAGCCTGTTGGCTGAGGCGGTAACGGCCATCGACGATTTCGGCCTTTGACTGGCCGTATTCATCCTCTTCCTCACCGGTATACCAGTCGTGCCGGTTCGTATCAAAAGACTCTTCAAATAGTATCTCTCCGTCTAACTCGGGTAGGCTAAAGATTATATCGTTGCTACTACTCTCAGTTACGGGTGTAGGGGACGGTATAGGGGTAGCAGTGGGTGATGTCTCCTCGGATGTTAGGGTTGGGGTGGCTTCCTGGACCACGGCAATAGTAGCCTGAATATGTCCCCCAGGGGAAGGTGTGGCCTCCACAACCTGCTCATCTTGCGAGGTCATCATGGCCCATATAGCCAGACCGCCTCCCACAACACACAAGAGTAAGGCCAGGATTCCCCCCCCAATTAAAAGCGGTCCCATCATCGAGCGCCCTGATTTTGATGGATATTGGGGTACTGCTTTGGGGATTTCCTCGGTTCGGGGAGCGGGGACAGGGATATCGGCTGTAATGGAGGTACTTTCAATTTCTTTCAGGGCCTGTTTTAAGGCCTGTTCCATTTCGCCGGCGGTTTGAAAGCGTTGGCTGGGGTCTTTGGCCATCGCTTTGAGCACCACCCGTTCCAGGGGTTCCGGGATATCAGACTTGACGGTACGGGGCGGGGCTAACGGTTCGTTCAGGTGCATCAGCACCACAGCCAGGGGTGTTTCGGCCTGATAAGGAGGCTGACCGGTCAACAATTCGTACAAGACGACGCCTAGCGAGTAAATATCGCTGCGGCCATCGATCTTCTTGGCTTCAGCCTGTTCTGGAGCCATATAAGCGGGGGTGCCCAGGATACTGCCGGCACTGGTCAACTGAGTCGCACTGGAGCCTTCGATCATTTTAGCGATACCGAAATCGGTCAGCAACACTTCGCCATGTTTGTCTATCAAGATATTACTGGGTTTGATATCTCGATGAACCACTCCTTGTTGATGGGCATAGTCTAAAGCCCTGGCAATATTACCCACAAACTGCGCAATTCGTTCATAAGGCATTGCCTGGCCCATTAGCTTAGCCAGGGTTCCTCCCTCTACATAGCGCATCACCATGTAAGGACGGCCCTCTGCTGTGCCAAAATCATGCACCGGTAAGATATGGGGGTGTTCCAGGGCGGCAATGGCTTTGGCTTCGTGTTGGAAGCGCTTGACAAAGTTTGGATCCTGGGCAAATTGGCTCGGTAAGATTTTGAGGGCTACATAACGATCGATAGAAGGCTGGTAAGCCTTAAACACAGTAGCCATACCGCCCTGACCAATTTGCTCGATAATTTGGTACTGACCGATTGTTCTGCCAATTAAGTCTGACATACTATCTCGCTCCTTGGTTACAAAGAGTGGCCCAAGTCGGCATCATTTACCCTACCACTCATTTTAAAACTTTTTTGTTAAGTATTAGCATAGCACAAAATCAGATGGTTGACTACTGGATGGGTACTAAGATAGCTGAGAGACCCCTCACTGGTCATTGATGATACGCAACACTTCGGGTAAGAGGGTTTGGGTGGTTCCGATGGCTTCGTGGCCGTAAATGGTTGGATTCCCTTGCCAGTCTCCAAAATAACCACCGGCTTCTTCTAAAATAGGCGGCCAGGCTCCGCAATCCCACAGGCTCATCTGGGGATCCAACATCAGTTCAGCCCGGCCGGTCGCAATCAGTAGATAGCCGTAGGCATCGCACCAACCGGCCCGGTAACCGGCTATACGTTTGATACGTTCCCAGGCTTCAGTCCGGCCATGTTTGGCGAAGGCAGCCGCATCGTAGTGGGCTACCAGGCCGTCTTTTAAATGAGCAATGTTCGAAACACGGGCCCGTCGTCCATTCCACCAACATCCTTCACCAGTAGCGGCGGCTACCATTTCTCCCAAGGCCGGGAAGTGGGCCACGCCGACCTGACATTTGCCCTCAATTTCCAGGCCAATGAGAACAGCATATAGGGGTACTCCGCGCACAAAGGAGCGAGTGCCATCAATGGGATCGATAATCCAGCGATGGCTATTACCTCCTCCCTCTTGGGGGGAAAGGGGACCGCCATATTCTTCGCCAATAATGTCGTGGTTAGGATAACGTTTCTCTATTCGACTGCGAATGAGTTGTTCTGCTTCCCGGTCGGCAACGGTCACCGGTGAGTCATCTGCTTTGAAATCGGACCGGAGATCAGTTTGGAAGTAGCCCAGCGTAAGTTGTCCAGCTTGCCAGGCGGTTTCAATGGCAAAATCAAGATAGGTACGTCGTGATTCAGACATCGTAAATCTATGCACTCCTTACAATAAAAATGCTATGCTGTTTAGCATAGCACAAAGTCGTGTGGTTGACTATTTGATAGAGAAATTGTGGGGAGAGAAGTCCATAGCCAGACAGGCCCATCTCGCTCTCAAAATGGATAGACCCCAAACTTTTCATTGGCGGCCGTCGGGTCTTCGGCCCAGGCTTGCAGATAAGCCTCTGCCTGAGATTTGGCTATGGCTTCTGCTTCTTCCTTACTGGAGGCCCTTACCGTCATTTCCCACTCTTGCCCGTTCCAGTCAAAAAAAGCCTGACCAATATACTCCCCGGCCACTTCTTGATCATTGACATAAATTTCAGTAAGTTTCATTGTAATTAAAGCCCTCCTGAATATCAGCTCTGGATGATTTTTTGTGAGATAGAATTTAAGCCACCATCACCGATCCCCCCCGCCGCTGGTCGCCAGCAGCTACCCACCGGGGGGGCTGGTGGTCCGTCCTGTCTTCTTGGGCAACGGCATGGGCGCCGCCAAAAAACATATTACGCTCCGGCCAGCGGTTTACGGTGTAGCCAGCCGCTTCAAATTCATCGGCTACCGCAGGTGCAATGCCTCCCTCAAGCTGAACTACATTGTCCTCAAAGTGAACCCGGGGGGCATTGACCGCTTCGTTCAAGTTTATGTTAAAGTCGATGAAGTTGCTAATGACCTGCAAGATGGCTGTGCGTAGGCGATTGCTGCCGCCACTGCCCACGGCCAGCACCGGCCGGCCCTGGCGTAAAATGAGGACCGGACTCATCATGGTCATCAATCGCTGACCGGGGGATAACCGGTGGAAACCGTTGGGGTGCAGGTCAATTTCTCCCAGCATATTATTGAGTGTTACGCCGGTATCGTCGATGACAAAGCCAGCGTTCTCCCCAGCCGAGGTGGTGATGCCAACAATCATGCCATTAGCGTCGGCCACACTGATGTGAGTTGTATTAGAGGGGCCTTTGGGAAAGTCAGGTTCCGGTATAAAGCCTCGGTTAGCCAATACCCTTTTCAATTGATGGCTATAGCGTCTAATATTGTCATCCGCCAAAAACTTGTCAATACAGTTGGTCTGTTCTGACGATGTTATTGTGGAGTCTGCCCCGTAATCATCTTCCCACTCGGCTCGGGCTACGTTGGTCAAACGCATAAGCTCGGTCAGCCGGCGCAAATGCTCAAAGCTGTTATGAGAAATATCGGTTAGAGAAACGGTGGCTAATAGTTTAAGGGCAAAGGCTATCAACACCCCCCCACTGGAGGAGGGGGGAGGCAAAAGGATGGTGTAGCCTCGATAATCAATGGTAATCGGGGCACAGCGGCGGACGTGATAAGCGGCCAGGTCGGTTTTGGTGAGCAGTCCTCCCCATGCCTGCTGATCGGCTAAAATTTTGTCAGCAACAGGGCCGCTGTAAAAAAGAGCGGGACCTTGTTGGCCCAATTGCTCCAGGGTATTGGCCAGATCGTGGAAATGCAGGCGCTCCCCTTCGGCGACAATACGGCCCGCCGGCGCATAAATGGCTGCAATCTGCGGAGTGTCCATAAAAATGGGGGCCAGGATGCTGGCCACGTAGGCCAGTGATTTGGATAAAGCAACACCCTCGCGGGCCAGACGAATGGCCGAGGCCAGGATACGGGGCAGGGGAAGTGTCCCCATTTCCGAGGCCATTGTGCATAGGCCGGCTACGACACCCGGCACGGCCACGCTACCCCGGCCAATATAAAAGGGTTGTTGGGCCGGGCCGAAGTCAACCAAAATCTGCCGAAAATCAATTTCGGTGGGTGATGGATGACCATTGGACGACAAACCGGGCATCGTACTAAAAAAATCGTAAACCGCAACCTGCTCAGTGGTGGGGTTATAAACCTGGGCGATGCCCCCACCCCCAATATTGACCAGGACCGTCTCGGCGATGAAGCTGGCAAAAGCGGCCGCTACGGCGGCATCAACGGCATTGCCTCCCTGTCGTAACATTTCTGCACCGGCCGCTACTGTCTGCGGATGGCCGGCGGCGATTACTCCTTGCACGTGTATCTATTGTTTCTCCATCGTGTTTAGCATTTGCGTCGGACATTTTACCATATCTTGGTAGGGGGAGCAATCAGACTTTTTAATCATTTCCGCACAAAGGATGGTGTTTTGAAACCTACGTTGACACCCCTGCCTGCCCATGTTATACTGGGTTTTAATTGAAGCTATTTGCCGACCCTTTTGGCAGGGCGGCATTTTTTAAATGAGGTGAAGGGGTAGTTTATGCATTTTTCTAGACTATTTGGTCGCACGTTACGAGAAGATCCGGCCGAGGCGGAAATTGTTAGCCATCGCCTGTTGCAACGGGGCGGTTTTATCAGGCCTCTGGCTTCCGGTATTTATACGCAAATGCCGTTAGGCTGGCGCGTCTCTAAAAAAATTATGAGTATATTCCGACGCGAAATGGACGCTCTGGGCTGTCAGGAAATGGCTATGCCTATTCTCAACCCGGCCGAAATCTGGCAGCAAACCGGTCGCTGGGACAGCGTTGGTCCAGCCCTGGTCAAATGGAAAGATCGTAACCAGCGTGATATGGCTCTGGCTATGACCCACGAGGAGGCTCTATCCGACATTCTTAAAACTGAATTGGAGTCTTACAAACAACTGCCTATTTTGGTGTATCACATTCAAACCAAGGTCCGCGATGAACCCCGGTCCCGGGGTGGACTGATCCGGGTGCGTGAATTCATCATGAAAGATGCCTATTCCGTTCACGCTGACCAGGCCGGTATCGACCGTTTTTATCCTCACATGGTCCAGGCTTATCGCAATATTTTTGCCGCCTGTGAACTAAAAACGGTCGAAGTGGAGGCCGACCCCGGGATGATGGGCGGTAGTGACTCGCATGAATTTATGGTATTAAGTGAAAGCGGTGAGGACACCATTTTTCTTAGCAGTGATGGGGCTTACTCGGCCAACGCCGAGCGAGCTGTTTTTGATAAGGGGACGCCGCCTCAAGAGAAGTTGGCTGAGCCTGAGGAAGTTTACACACCGGATTGCAAAACCATTGCCCAGGTAGCAGATTTTTTGGGGGTACCGCAGACCCGGACCGTGAAGGCCGTGTTCTACATTGCCGAAAATGAGAGGCAAGACTTTATTTTTGTCCTCATTCGGGGCGATTTGCCGGTGAATGAAGTCAAACTGAGCAACGCCCTGGGTGGGGTGCCCTTCCGGCTGGCGACCGACGAGGAAATTGAGGCAATCGGGGCCGTGCCCGGCTATGCTACCCCGATTGGTTTAAATAAAGATTTGGGGAACGGTCGTAAGCTGATCGTGGTGGCCGATGACTCGGCGGTCAATTTCCCCAACCTGGTCAGTGGGGCCAACAAGCCGGAGTATCACCTTAAAAATACGAACGCCTACCGGGACTACGAGCCCGATATTGTGACCGACATTGCCCTGGCCCAGGATGGTGATAAATGTGTGAGCAGTGAAGCTGTGTTGCAGTTACGCCGGGGTATCGAGGTGGGGCATTGCTTCAAGCTGGGCAAACGCTACAGCGAACCAATGGGCATCACTTTTCTGAACGAAAACGGTCAGGCCCAGGTACCGATTATGGGTAGCTATGGCATTGGCGTAGGGCGCTTAATGGCCGCCGTGGTGGAGCAGCATCACGACGATTATGGCATCATCTGGCCCCAGCCGATCGCGCCCTTTGACGTCCATCTGGTTTCGTTGGCCAAAAGACCGGAGGATGAGGTTGGGCAGCAGGCCGAGGCCCTCTATCAGCAATTACAAGAGGCCGGACTGGAAGTGTTGTTTGACGACCGCAAGGAAACCCCTGGCGTTAAATTCGCTGATGCCGACCTCATTGGTATTCCCTGGCGCTTGACCATTAGCACCCGTAGCCTGGACAAGGCTGGCGTGGAAGTCAAGCGCCGGCGTGAGACCGAGCGGAAAATTATCCCCTTAAAAAGTATCGTTGAGTATCTACTTGAGAAGATTAAGGCATAATTCTGATGCTACAAACAATTTTAACACCCGAACAGGAAGAATTACTTAAAGAGGAACGTCAGTGGCTGACCGATTTACAAGTTATCCTGGCCAAATTAGGCGCCTCCTCAGAAGACCAGACCACGCTCAGCCGCTCTATCCAGCAGTTGGACGAGTTGTTTCTGCTGGTGATGGTAGGTGAGTTCAACGCCGGCAAGAGCGCGGTGATCAATGCTTTGCTGGGACAATCGCTTTTGAAGGAAGGTGTCACCCCGACTACCTCGCAGATAAATATTTTGAATTTTGGCGAAATCAGCCAGCACCAGGTCAAAGACGCCCACTTGCATGTCCGCAGCGAGCCGATCGACATTTTGCGGCAGGTCAGCATTGTCGATACCCCCGGCACGAATGCCGTGATCCGCGAGCACCAGGCCGTGACCGAGGAGTTTGTGCCTCACTCTGATCTGGTGATCTTCATCACTTCCGCCGACCGGCCCTTTACCGAAAGCGAACGCATCTTCTTGAGCCAGATTAAAGCCTGGGGCAAAAAAGTGGTGATGGTCATCAATAAGATTGACATGTTTGAAACCGAGGCCGAACTGAACCAGGTCATCGACTTCGTGCGGGAGAATGCCACCATTTTATTGGGTACTACTCCCGACATTTTCCCGATCAGTGCTCGCCTGGCGCTGCGGGCCAAGCGGGGTGATCCGGCCCAATGGGCGGCCAGTGGTTTCGAACCCCTGGAGCATTTTATTCACGATACCCTAGATGAAACCGGTCGCGTACGCCTGAAGTTTCTCAATCCGCTGGGGGTGGGCGACCGCCTGCTGATCAAGTATACCGAGATTACGGACAACCGGCTGGCTCTACTGACCGACGATTTTGAAACGCTGGCTAATCTGGAACGACAGCTCGACCTGTATCGCCAGGATATGCAGCGCGATTTTAAGTTTCGTATGGCCGACATTGAAAATATTTTGTACGACATGGAAAAGCGGGGCCATGCTTATTTTGATGAAACGATGCGGGTGGCCCGTATCCTGGATTTGATGAACAAAAATCGAATTCAGCAGGGCTTTGTAGAGCGCGTGGTGACCGATGTGCCCCAGGCCATCGAGCAAAAAATCATCGAGTTGATTGATTGGCTGGTCAACGCCGACCTGAAGCAGTGGCAGGCGGTGATGAACTATCTGGAGCAGCGGAAACAAGATTATGAGGATCGCATCGTGGGTGAAGTAGGGGGTGGTTTTCGCTACGACCGGGACCACCTGATCGAGTCGGTGGGTAGAGCCTCCCAACGGGTGGTGCAGAGCTATGATGCTTCCGTTGAAGCCCAAAAAATGGCGACCAGTGCCCAGATGGCCGTAGCTGAAACCGCTGCGGCTGAGGTGGGGGCCATTGGTCTGGGGGCAATTATCACCGTTCTGGCCACCACGGTTGCGGCCGACGTGACCGGCATTCTGGCGGCCAGTGTGGTGGCGGCTTTGGGCTTGTTTGTCATTCCGGCCCGGCGTCAAGCCGCCAAAAAAGGGCTGGTGGAAAGGGTATCTGCTTTACGCATTCAGTTGGCGACCTCGATCACCAGCCAATTTGAGAAAGAACTGAACCGCAGTTTGCAGCGTATCAACGATGCTGTTGCGCCCTATACCCGTTTCGTGCGGGCCGAGCGGGACAAGCTAGAAGAAACCCGGACCGAGTTGACCGAAGCCCAACAAATACAAGGCCGGCTACGGGTTCAGATTGAGGAGATGCTTTAAATTTTGAGTTTGACCCAGATTAATGTTCTCTAGAAAAAATTTGCTCGTTACAGGGGGGAGTGGCTATTTAGGACGCCATTTAACGGCCAAAGCGACGGAGACCTTTAGCGTCTATGCCACTTACAACACCCACGCCGATCAGATTAAGGCCGGCTATGCCCTGCCTATTGAATTGACCAATCGGGCGGCCGTCTTGCGCCTGATCACCAACCTGGCCCCGCAGGCCATTATTCATACGGCTGCGGTCAATCCGGGTGGTGATGAGCAGGATATGATGCCAGTCAATGCCGATGGCTCGCGCTACGTGGCCGAAGGGGCGGTGGCTGTAGGGGCCCGCCTGATCCATGTGTCATCGGACGTGGTTTACGGTGGCCAAAATGCCCCATATGATGATGATGACTCCCCGGCCCCTATCAATCTTTACGGACGCTCTAAAGCGACGGCCGAGGCGGCCGTGGCCGAGGTTGATCCGCAGGCGGCCATCGTTCGCACCTCGTTGATCTATGGGCTGACCGAGATGGATCGTGGTACCGAAAGTTTCGTCAGGCGGCTCCAGGCCGGGCGGCCCCTGGTCTTGTTCAACGACGTAATCCGGCAGCCAATCTGGATCGAGACCCTGGTGGAGGCGCTGCTGAAGCTGGTGGAGATAGATTTTGCCGGACCCTTGAACGTGGCCGGTCGCCAGGCCCTGACCCGGGAGGAATTTGGCCGGCGCATGCTGGCCTGGTGGCAAGTGGATCACCGTGGCCTGTTGCAGTCAGGCCCGGCGGCAGACATCTCCCACACCATCCCCCTCGATTTACGCATGTCCGTCACCAAGGCCGAGCAGCTTTTACAGATGAGTTTGCCCGGGGTGGATGAGGTGCTGGCTATGCAGAGGGAGAAGTAAGGAGGAGTAGGGAGAAAATGGGAGACCTGGCAGGTTTCTCAAACCTGTCAGTCGCTCTTTTAGGGCCAATTCTCCCACCCCGTTCCAAAATGAGGAGATGGCGGTCTTCCCGGTGGCGGGCCACCTGGCGGACGGGCATCATAGCCTGCTCCGGGAGGCTGCACCAAACTGTTATCGGCAAAAAAAATGTGACTTTCGGGCTAATTTGATGACCTTTAGTACTATGTATTTATGTGACTTTCGGGCGATTTTTTAATGACTTATGGCCCTATCTATTATCACCCTTTTGTTGTATGCTGACGGTAGTGGCAGCATTTTTCCTCCTTTTCCCTCCCGTTAAGGGCAGCTCCTTCTGATGAGCTGCCCTTTTTTTGTTTGAAAGTACTGACTGAAATAAAAAACCCCCTCGACATAACGAAGGGGTTACCAAATGGGGATCATTAAAATCCGGTTAATCCTTATGATCCGTTGTTATATTTGGCCTGGCTCCAATTACCGAATGAATTTCTAAAAGTTCATTAATCAGAATAGACGTGCTCGTAACGAGGTAGACCTCGTTTGAGCAGTAAGGGGATCAAACGGGCCAGGCTCAGTGGAGTCCAGAGCGTGCCACCGGCGCGAACGGCGCCATTTTCGATGGCCCGCCGCAGATCAGCCGCGCTACTGCCTGGAAACCAGGTCAAGGCTTGCCCAACGGTGAACGATACGTGCGAGTCGCTACCCCCCAGTTCGGGTAGATTTTGTCCCAGGTAGCGATTAAGCCAGCTTGTCAGCGGATTGCTGAAAATATTGGTGGGGAAACCGTTGCGCACTTCCACCGCATCGAATGGCAGCCCCAAAATTTTCTGCCCAACGCCACGCATACTGCCAAAAGTGGGCCAGCGACTAAGAGGATGGACGGCCACGGCCAACCCGCCCTGGGCATGGATCGCTTCAATGGCTTCGGCAGCGGTTTTAAACAGTGGTAATGAGGACTTTAAGAACAGCCCTACCACGTCTCCCTCATTGGTGGAGATTTCTTGACCGATGATGACTGCCAAATGTGGCGCCCGGTAACGGGCATAGGCCTGGGCCACAAAGGCCCCTTCGGCGGTGTCATGATCGGTAATGGCAATTACCCGCAGGTCAGTTTGGGTGGCAATAAAATCAACGATTTCTATTGGAGACATCAAACCATCGCTGTAAGTGGTGTGAATATGTGTATCTGCTTTACTGTACATCTAATCTACCTTCTCTCAAATCTTATCTATCCGGTTTTGAAAATGTATATACCATAAGATCAGAAAAAATCAATGAGAAAAGTGTTAGAAAAAGGTTAGATTATTTGATGGGCCAGTGAGACTTATCTTGTTGGATCAAGTGTGATTGTCTCATTATTCCATCTATGCTAAAATGGATGTGGTTCATTAGTTGTTTGGTAAAAAAAGGGGAATGAGGGCAAATGGTAGAATTCATAGATTATGGTCTGGGTAAAGAGCTGGCCGGGGCTGACCTGGAATGGAAGGAATTAAGCGAGGCCGACCTGAGCGGAGCAGACCTGAGCCGGGCCAACCTGCGCTGTGCCGATTTGAGTTGGTCTAACCTGGCCGAAGCCAATCTAGCCAGTGCTAACTTGAGTGATGCTAACCTGACCGGAGCCAATCTAACCGGAGCGAGCTTAAATTTTGCCGATTTGAGCCGGGCTACTTTGATTGAGGCAAATCTGAGCCAGGCCATCCTGATTGGGGCCAATCTGAAAGGGGCCAACCTGGATGGAGCAGAGTTGAGCGAGGCTGACCTGAGTGGGGCCATGATGCCGGATGGGTCGGTGCATGATTAATTGTTGGGTAGGGATTGGCTTTGGATGATCCCAAAATTTAGCGCCGAGAAATTTGAACAGTTGGTCGTGCAGGCCCTTGACGATTTACCGGATTTCTTTAAAGAAAAGTTACAGAATGTAGAGGTCGTTATCGCCAACTGGCCGACTGAGGCGGAGCGACAGGCGGTTGGCCTGAAGCCGGGGCAGCTTTTATTCGGTTTGTATCAGGGTATTCCCTTGACTAAGCGGACCAGTCACTATGGGTTGGTGCTGCCCGATAAAATCACGATCTACAGGATGCCCATTGAGCAGGTTTGCCATACGCCAGAAGCGGTTATGCGCCAAGTCCAGCGGACGGTTAGACATGAATTGGCCCACCATTTTGGCCTGAGCGATGACCGGCTGAGGGATTTGGGGGCGTATTAATACTTGACCAAGAATTGTCTGTCACAAATTCAAATGGAGGTTTAATCATGGCAAATATCAAAGAGAAAAAAGGTGTTATTGGAATTTTGACCGGTGGTGGTGATGTACCGGGATTGAATCCAGCCATTAGAGCCGTCACCATTCGCGCCCTGAGGGAAGGTTATCAAGTCGTCGGTATTCGGCGAGGCTGGGCTGGGGCCATCGACATCATCCGTGATCAAAAAGCGGATAACAGTAATAATTATCAGATCCTGACTGAAGAAGTCGTTAATAAAGCCGGTCGAACAGGCGGCACCTTTTTACATAGCTCTCGGACCCGACCCAGTCATGTGGCTAAGAAAAATGTACCGGAGCATTTAAAGGATGCCTACAATGACGATATGAATGATTTAACCCCGGAGGTGCTAAAAAATCTGGGTTTCTTGGGCATCGATTATATTATTCCTATCGGTGGGGATGATACGCTAAGCTATGGCGTCCGGTTATACCAGGAAGGGATCAAAGTCGTGGCCATTCCGAAAACGATGGATAACGACGTTCCCGGCACAGATTACTGTATCGGCTTTAGCACCTGCGTCACCCGCACGATCATGATGACCAATAGTTTACGGACGTCAGCCGGTTCGCATGAAAGATTCCTGGTTTTAGAAGTTTTCGGACGTTATGCCGGTTTTACCGCGATGCTGCCCACGATGGCTGGCGCCGCCAATCGTTGTGTCATCCCTGAGTATAAATTCGACATAGAAAGCCTGACCGAGTTATTGGTCAATGACCGTTTCAAAAACCCCAGTCGATATTCGGTAGTCTTGGTGTCGGAAGGGGCCATGTTTGAAGGGGGTGAAATGGTCTTCAAAGATAAGACGACAGATGCTTACGGGCATGCCAAATTAGGCGGTATTGGTGACCTGGTTTCGGCTAAATTAAAAGAGTTATCGCCAAAATATAACAATGGCAGGCCGATCAATATCATTAATCAAAAATTAGGTTACCTGGTCCGTTGTGGTGACCCTGATGCCATTGATTCCATTGTGCCGATGGCTTACGGTAATTTGGCCTTAGATTTAATTTTGGGTGGCATTCATGGTCGTCTGGTTGTTTTGAAAAACGGACGATATGATAATATGCCCATCGAGGTCGTGACCAGTTCCAAAAAATTTGTTAACGTCAAGGAACATTATAATACCGAACGATTACGTCCCCATTATAAGAGTTTCGAAATGAAGCCTTTGTTTATCATGACCAGCGAGGGATGATTTCAGCCGGTAATAGGCAGTAAACAAATCTGTGGCAGTTAGTAAACAACGTCGTTTACTGACTGCGGTTTTGTGAATTTTGTTATGAAAGATGATAACGTAGTTTATTCTACCAGGACCGGTGATGAACGAAAGAAGCCGGTTAACCGGCCTGGCCCAGCCCGTTCTTTACCCCCCGCCCAGCAGACCATCAAAATTATGCGCGACAGAAAGGGGCGTAAGGGTAAAGTGGTCACAGTTGCTTCTGGTTTTGTGTTAACCGAACCTGCTCTCAAGGCTTTAGCCAAAACCCTCAAAACCCTGTGTGGGAGCGGTGGCACCACCAAAAACGAGGAGAATAAGCAGATTATTGAAGTGCAGGGCGATCACCGGGACAAAGTGGCTGAAAAACTCAAGGCTTTAGGATACAAGGTAAAATTAGCCGGTGGTTAAACTAATACGATATGTTTTTTGAGCTTGTTCTTGATACGGCCTTGCCAGAATGAAGTTGGAACGTTTGCTTATACGTCTCTGCCGGGTACTCCTGGTGTTGGGTCTCAGCCTGGTAGCGATTGGGGCCTTATTCATGGGCGTGTCAGCTTATTACATCGATAAGGGGGTCAGGGCCGGAGGACCGGATTGTGGCTTAAGCTCGGCTTGCCGCTCTGTCGAATATCTTGTCGAGGAACGTCCTCGATTAATGAAAACGAGTGTCCTGATTACCCCAGCACCTCTAAAGAATGCCCCCTCTACCGACAACCAGAATCGATCCATTTCTCAAGCGACGGTTGGCCCGCGTTTGACCGAGGGCACGCTTGATTTGGGAAACGGAGTAATCAGCGATACGCTTCCCATAACAGAACCTGGTCTTTTATCTCCCTCTGACCTTGTTACCTCTCCTCTCTTTATTAATACGGCTGATGATCCTTATACCTCGACGGCCCAGGTTCATCCCAGAACCGAACAGTGCCCTACCACCTCTACGGCCAGTTTTGAGCTCATCCCTGTCCAGGGACCTCCGCCCGATCATCCCGATTTTGCCCACGCCGATCTTAATCTTTCCCTACGAGGCTATACCCCCGTCTCCGCCTCCCTGAAAATGGTGTTTTACTTTGGTATGACTGGCGAGGACTCCCCTCAATTGCCGGGCCTCTTTCACCCTCCTCGTGTCCCCGTTTTTAAAATCGCTTATCAAGTTAATCAGTGGATTTGGGCCTCGGACCCGTGTGATGGCCATGCCCACGGCTGCCCTGGTGAACCGATCACCGACTGGGACGCCACTTTGCTCAGCCTGGCCACCCGGCCTGGCGAGATGATTAGCATTCCAGACCGGGGGGCCGAAATTTACGCTGGGGGCTTTAAAGCCCTGGTGTTGTATGCTGAAGAACGACAGATTACGTTAGGATACTCCCGCAGTGATACGGTTGCTACCGGCTATGTGGTGCACCTAAAGGATGTGTGTGTTGATCCTAATCTATTAGCTCTGTATCGTGCCCAAAGGGATACCGATGGCTGGCACGTCACCGGGATGCTGCCTGCTTTGCGTAATGAGCAGGTGCTTGGCGTCGCCGCTGGCGACGAGATCAAGGTGGCGGTCAGGGACAAGGGCAGTTTTATGGATCCGCGCTCGCGTAAAGATTGGTGGCAAGGACATTAGCCTAAAACGTAATGAAATTAACACCATATATTCTGCTCAATGCCTATAGCCAGGGCATTTTCCCCATGGCCGACGAAGACGGTACAATTTACTGGTACGACCCCGATCCACGGGCCATTTTACCTCTGGAGTCATTCCACGTACCCCGTTCGCTGGTCCGGCGGATCCGCCGGGGCGGTTTTGAAGTACGGGTTGATACGGCCTTCCGGACCGTAATTACGGCCTGTGCCGAACCGGCCTCCGGCCGCGAGTCGACTTGGATTAGCCCGGGGATCATTGAGGCCTACTGTGAGTTGCATCAATTGGGATTTGCCCACAGTGTCGAGACCTGGATAGACGATCAATTAGCCGGTGGCCTGTATGGGGTGACCCTGGGTGGATTATTTGCCGGTGAGAGTATGTTCAGCCGGGTTACGGATAGCAGTAAAATTGCTCTGGTTTATCTGATCAAGCGGCTGCGTCAGCGTGGATTTTACCTGCTAGATGTCCAGTTTATGACCGACCATCTGCGACGATTTGGCGCCATCGAGATCCCCCGCAGCGAGTACAAAGCCCGCCTGGCCCGAGCTTTAACCATCTGGACTTGGTTTTAAAAATCCTAACGCTGTTCGTGTCATTCCGGCAGATTGATACCGGCCTGGCCCGCTGGCACGAGGGGACAGGACTGGGGCTGTCTATCTGCAAGAAGCTGGTGGAAATGCTGGGCGGCGAAATCTCGGTCGAGAGCAAATGGGGTGTGGGGGGCATCTTTACCTTTACGCTGCCCAGAGGTAAAATGTGAGTAATAGTGCACTGTAAGGCAAATTTTGATTGGTAGGACGGCATCCCCATGCCGTCCGATTTTAACCTCGCAAAACTTAGCTTACAGTGTAATAGTTACCCATTTTCGTAATTATTAATCAGCAATCGGTAATCGGAAGTTGTCGGAGGTGGGTTATGACCAAGTTCCTGGTCGTTGATGACGATGAGCAGAATCTGTATATGCTGCAAGTGCTCCTGCGGGGCCACGGCTATGAAGTCGTCTCGGCGGCCAACGCGACCGAGGCCCTGGAGAAGGCCCGGCGCGACCCACCGGCTATGATCATCTCCGACATCCTGATGCCGGTGATGGACGGCTTTGCCTTGTGCCGGGCGTGCAAACAGGATGATGTGTTGAAAACCATCCCCTTCGTCTTTTACACCGCGACGTACACCGATCCCAAGGACGAGGCATTTGCCCTCAGCCTGGGGGCGGAACGGTTCATCGTCAAGCCGGTCGAGCCGGACCGATTTGTGGAGATGGTGCGGCAGATTCTTGAGGCGCACGAACCGGACTGGCCGGTCACGCCACGCGAGCCGGTAGTGGAGGAAACGGTCTACTACCGGGAGTACAACGAGGCTCTCATCCGTAAGCTGGAAGACAAGATGGCGCAGTTGGAACAGGCCAACCAGGCCCTGAAGCGCGAGATTGCTGAACGTAAACGGGCGGAGGAGGCGCTGCAGGAGAGCGAGAAACGCTATGTGCTGGCGACGAAGGCCGGTCAGGTGGGGGTATGGGATTGGAATCTTGAGACCAACGAAATCTATGTCGATCCCAACTTGAAGGCTATGCTCGGTTACGCCGATCACGAGATCCGGAACCACCTGGATGATTGGGGTAAGCTGGTTCATCCTGATGATACGGAACAGGTGATGGCTGCAGCCAGGGCCCATCTTGAAGGGTTAACACCCGTCTATGAAATTGTCCATCGGATGCTACACAAAGATGGAAGCATGCGCTGGTTTCTGGCCCGGGGCACTGCCATACGAGACGCCAATGGAAAGCCATATCGTGTGGTGGGCACGGATACGGATATCACTGAACGCAAGCAGGCGGAGGGATCCCTGAAAGCCCGGGCGCGCCAACAGGCTGTCGTAGCCGGACTGGGGCAGCAGGCGCTGGGCAACGTTACCCTCTCGACGTTGATGGATGAAGCCGTGGCCCTCGTTGGGCAAACGCTTGAGGTTGAGTACTGTAAGGTGTTGGAACTTTTGCCTGACGGGGAGGCGTTATTGCTTCGGACCGGCGTCGGTTGGCAGGCAGGCCTGGTAGGCCGGGCCACCGTGGGGGCAGGCAGTGACTCACAGGCCGGATATACCCTGCTTTCTAATGAACCGGTCATCGTCGAGGATCTACGGACAGAAACCCGGTTCGATGGGCCGTCCCTGCTCCACGATCACGGGGTGGTCAGCGGGATCAGTGTTATCATTGGCGACCGGGCTCAGCCTTTTGGCGTTCTGGGCGTGCACACCACCATGCGCCGGACCTTCACCCAGGATGACATTCATTTTCTGCAAAGCGTGGCCAATGTCCTGGCCACGGCGATTGAGCGCAAGTGGGCCGAGGTGGCGTTGCGGGAAAGCGAGGAGCGATTCCGTTCTCTGGTCGAGACAACCAGTGATTGGGTGTGGGAAATGGACCGGACCGGTCTCTATACCTACGCCAGTCCAAAGGTTAAGGATCTGTTAGGATACGAACCGGAGGAACTGATCGGCCAGACACCTTTCGATCTTATGCTCCCGGATGAGGCAGAGCGGGTAGGCGCAATATTCCGGGGCAGGGTGGCCTCTCAAAGGCCCTTTGAGCGGTTGGAGAACATAAACCTGCATAAAGATGGGCGACAGGTAGTGCTTGAGACAAGTGGGGTGCCAATCCTTGACGTAAACGGAAATCTTTTGGGATACCGGGGTATCGATCGGGACATCACCGAACGGGTGCAGGCGGAGGAGCGGATTGAGCGTCTGAATCGCTTAAAGGAGGGCCTGCTCCGTCCGGACAGTCTCGATGAAAAGCTCAAGCGCATCGCGGAGGGGGTGGTGGCCATCTTTGAGGCTGATTTTGCCCGGATCTGGATTGCCAAACCTGGCGACCTGTGTGATGCTGGTTGCTTTCACGCCAGGAGTGTGGAGGGTCCGCATGTCTGTCGTTATCGAGATCGTTGTCTTCATCTTGTAGCCAGTTCGGGGCGCTACACCCACACCGACGGGGAGGTACATCAGCGCATACCGTTCGGCTGCTACAAGATTGGCCGGATGGCAGCCGGGGAGGAGGCCAAGTTTATCACCAACGACGTCACCCACGATCCGCAGGTTCACGATCACGACTGGGCCAGAAAGCTCGGCCTGGTTTCCTTTGCCGGTTATCGGCTCCTTTCGGCCGCCGAGGAGCCCATCGGTGTGCTGGCGCTGTTTAGCCAGCACGTCATTTCCTCTGATGAGGATGCCCTGCTGGAAAGTCTGGCCAACACCACCGCCCAGGTGATTCAGACGGCCAGGGCGGAAGAGGCCCTGCGGCAACGCAACCGCGAGTTAGAATTACTCAACCGGGCCGGTCGGGCGTTTAATTCTACCCTCGAACTAGACGATGTTCTTATCACCGTTCTGGAGGAGGTACGTCAACTGTTGCAGGTCGTCGCCTGCTCGGTCTGGTTGATCCAGGTGGGAACGGACGAACTGGTCTGCCGGCAGGCGGTCGGCCCCAAAAGCGAGGTGGTGCATGACTGGTGGGTGGTCGATGGCCAGGGAATCGCCGACTGGGTGGCCCGCTACGACGAGAGCCTGATCGTGTCGGGTGCCCAGGCCGACCCACATTATTTTGTAGAGATAGATGAGAAAACAGGCTTAGAGATGCGTTCCATTCTGGCTGTTCCCCTGCGGGCCAAAGGGAGCGTCATCGGCGTGCTGGAGGTGGTGGATACAGCAATCGGCCGCTTTACGGTCACAGACCTGATCCTGGTCGAGTTACTGGCTTCAGCAGCGGCCACGGCTATCGAGAATGCCCGGTTATACGAGCAGACCCGACGGGACGCCGAAACCCAAGCGGTGCTGCTGCACGAAGTCAACCACCGGGTCAAGAACAACCTGTCCACCATCTTGGGGCTGCTGGCCATTGAACGACGGCAGGCTGCTCAAGCGCAGGCACTGGCTTACCAGGCCCTGGTAGATGATCTGGCCAACCGGATCAAAGGGCTAGCCCAGGTCCACAGTCTGCTTGCTGCGGTGCAGTGGCAGCCGTTGTTGTTAAGTAACTTGGTCCAACAGATTATCCACGCAGCTTTGTCTTCTCTACCCAGTGATAAAAGTGTCTCCGTTACGGTCACGCCTTCCCTGGTGCGGGTAACACCTGACCAGGCCTATCACCTGGCCATTATCATCAACGAACTGACAACCAACACGGCCAAACATGCCTTACAAGCGCAAGATATAGCCCGGATTACCGTTCGCATTACCCTCGATGGGGACACCATCCGGTGCGAGTTTCGCGATGATGGGCCGGGGTACGAACAGGATGTGTTACGCCTGGAACGTCAAAACGTGGGTATGTATTTGATTCAAAATCTTGTACGTAAGGGCCTGCGCGGTGAGGTTGATTTAGATAATGACCGGGGCGCGGTGACGACCATTCGGTTCAAAGCGATGGAGTGAAAGGACGATGCATCGAGCAAAAAAAGTACGAGTTTTGATAGCCGAAGATGCCCCTTTGGTGGGCGAACTGATTCGGGAGGAATTGGAAAGGATGGATTACACGGTTGTTGGTGAGGCCCTGGATGGACGCCAGATCGTCGAGATGGCCTGCAAGCTGCGCCCCGACGTGATCTTGATGGACATCAAAATGCCCGATATGGACGGCATTGAAGCCACCCGACAGATTCAGGAGCATTGCCCCACGCCAGTGGTGGTGTTAACTTCGTACGAAACGCGGGATCTGGTCGAACGGGCCGGTGCAGCCGGGGTGGGCGCGTATCTGGTCAAGCCACCCGATGCCCACGAAATGGAGCGAGCCATCACCATTGCTATGGCCCGCTTTGACGATATGATGGCTTTGCGTCGCCTCAACGCTGAACTTGAAGAGGTCCTGGCTAAAGTCAAGACCTTGAGCGGCTTGTTACCCATTTGTGTGAATTGTAAGAAGATTCGCGACGACGATGGTTACTGGCAAGATGTGGCAGTCTATGTGCGGGATCATTCGGAAGCAGAGTTTAGTCACGGGCTTTGTCCAGATTGTTATAGCGAACTTTACCCACCGGAGAAGTACCCCTATCTATACGAGGATAGTGAGTAAATCGGCAATCGGAAATCGGTCGGAGGCGAATCATGACCAGACTCAGTAGATCCAAATTTGCTCTAGCTGGACCACAGTCCAGCGGCCAAAACGCGGACTGTGGTCCACTCGGAGCCTAAAAATTGGATCTACTGAGACTCCTGATCGTTGACGACGATGAGCAGAATCTTTATGGGCTACGCTGGACTGGCTCTACAGGCATTACGGCGTGCTGGAGCCGGGCATCGCCTTCCTGTCCAAGCCTTTCTCGTCGCGAATGTTGGCCCGCAAGGTGCGCGAGGTGTTGGATGGCTAATATTAAAACAAGATTTGCTTTGCGCTTGTGGGAAGAGTCATGGCTACGTGAAACCATATGCCAAGTGACGTGTTGCGTATTGCGTATTGCGTGAAGCGATTTTTACGCTCTACGCTTTCCGCTCCACGCTTTACGTTTAACACTTTCGGTTGCGGTTTCACCGCGCTATATTTTACGGCTTATGCCTTCGGCCCGATCATCTGCTCGGGTCGAACGACTTCGTCAAATTTTTCCCCTGTCAGCAAGCCTAACTCAATGGCTGCTTCGCGCAGTGTCTTATTCTCAGCGAAGGCTTTTTTAGCCACTTTGGCCGCATTATCGTAGCCAATGTGCGGGTTGAGGGCGGTGACCAGCATGAGCGAGTTTTGCAGGTACCTCTCAATGGCCTCTTTATGGGGCTCAATGCCCACGGCGCAGTTATCGTTAAACGATTGGCAAGCGTCGGCCAGCAGGCGGATAGAGTTGAGCAGGTTGAAGATCATCAGCGGCTTGAAGACGTTTAACTCAAAGTTGCCGGACAGGCCGCCAATATTGATGGCCACGTCGTTGCCCATGACCTGGGCGCAGACCATAGTCATCGCCTCGGGCTGGGTGGGATTGACCTTGCCGGGCATAATGGAACTGCCCGGTTCGTTGGCCGGGATAGTCAACTCGCCGATACCGCAGCGGGGACCGGAGGCCAACCAGCGCACGTCGTTGGCAATTTTCATCAGGGAGGCGGCCAGGGTTTTCAGGGCTCCGCTGGCAAAAACCACGGCGTCATGCGCCGCCAGGGATTCAAATTTGTTGGGAGCTGTGCGGAAGGGCAGGTCTGTCATGTCGGCAATATGTTCGGCTGCTTTAAGGGCAAAATCCCGGTAGGTGTTTAGGCCCGTACCGACCGCCGTCCCCCCCAGGGCCAATTCGTACAGGCCATCCAGAGCCACCTCAATCCGTTTCAGATCGTTGTCCAGTTGCTGCACGTAGCCCGAAAACTCCTGGCCCAGGGTCAGCGGCACGGCATCCATCAGGTGGGTGCGACCAATTTTGATAACGTCGGCAAAGGCTTCTGATTTGGCTTGCAGTGTCTGGCGCAGTTTCTTGACCATCGGGATCAAGCGATGGTAGATTTGTTCAGCCGCAGCAATGTGCATGGCCGTGGGAAAGGTATCGTTCGAAGATTGGGCCTTGTTGACGTCGTCGTTGGGGTGGACCGGTTTTTTGCTGCCCAATTCACCCCCGGCCAACTTGATGGCCCGGTTGGCGATGACCTCGTTGGCATTCATATTGGTCTGGGTCCCACTGCCTGTTTGCCAGACCACCAGGGGAAAATGTTCGTCCAGCTTGCCCTGGATGACCTCGTCGGCCGCCTGGATAATCAGGTCGGCCTTTTCGGCGGGAAGCGTGCCTAATTCTTTATTGGTCAGAGCTGCTGCTTTTTTGAGGATGCCCAAGGCCCGGATCAACTCGCGGGGGAAACGGTCATTCCCAATTCTGAAGTTCATCAGTGAACGGGCGGTTTGCGCGCCGTAATATTTGTTGGCGGGTACTTGAATTTCGCCCATACTGTCGGTTTCAATACGGCACTCCATTGTTCACCCTTCATCTATATCTCAGTGAGAATGCATCAGATTTGCTAAAATTATTAACGATCAGATCGTTTTGTTAATCCTGGTACTCAATAGAGGCTGACTCAAGTAGGCGTAGTTGTTGGACTTTTATCGTATCTTTGTTAGCTTCTTTTTCAGTACGATCAATATTTATTAAAAAGTCATCAAAATGTGTCAATGCCTCGGCGAACCAATTGTAGTCTACTCTTTTATCTCTTGGTGCTGAACTAGCCGTCTTAAGTAATTCACCCATAAAATGTAAAAATAGTTTGTTATCACTATTGTCTGAAACTTCTGAGGACAAATCATTCATAGCACGCTCTAACACTTCTGTCGGTATTAGAGACAAGGGTTCAAATTCTATGTTTCTCTTTTGACATACCAAAACCAGGTCCATATCTAAAGCTTGTTTATTTCTAATATGTGGATTAACCTTGTATTCACTCATTACAGGAAAATAATCTGCCACCCGAAAACCAGTCTCTACAATAGCAGTCAGTACTGTCCACCATGCCTGCCATTTCGTGTGGTGAAAGGTAAAAATAAGTTTCCCTTCATTTTTTAAGACCCTTTCGCTCTCCTTAAATACCGACAAAAGCAAGTCTGTATATTCTTTTTCGCCTTTGTTCATATTTGTGTTCACGATAGCCTCTTGTTCTGTGGGAACGTGGCCGGCCTTAAAATATGGATGGTCAACAAGTACACTTAACCACACATAAAAGAAATTAGATAATTCCGAATAGTGAATACTATCAAGATAAGGCGGATCGGTAATAACAAAATCAACAGAGTTGTCAGGAATATCAGGAAGGTGAGCAGAGTCACCAGAAAACAACATTGCTCCGCGTGGTGTTTGCCTCAATTCTTTGAATGATGAAACATAATTAGCAGCGATTTTCTCGTTTTTTGTCCATACAGTTTGAACTGAATTATGCACATTTTTAAACTTGTCAAAGGGTTTCTGGCAATATTCTTTCGCTCGTACATATCGCCAGTAACAATTTGTAAATGTCCCCGCTCCCTCTTTACCGACACCCCAAACGGCATTTTCAACAGGGGTGGTGGTTAATGGCATAGCATGATAATTGAACATTACACTGAGTTCACAAATTGAGATAAAATAGAGTATCTCAAGAAGGGACTCAGAAATCAATGAATGCAGCAATGGCACAGTTTAAGCAGTACTTACAACGCCGGTATCCCGGAAGCAGCACCAC
>DAOUMU010000308.1:0-10205 GCA_034409055.1 Anaerolineae bacterium | reverse complement strand
GGGTGGGGGTGGGGGTGATGAGGCTTTTTTGTGAGGGCGTCGGTGGGCGGGCATAGGGATGCCCGCCCTACTCCGGACGATACCGGGTGGTACGCGGGGGCTCCTGGCTCAACCTACCCAGCCAGGTGCGCTGCGCCTTTCGTTTTATCGGCCCCCACGAGGAAACGAGCCGCAGTGTTGGCTTTCGTTGCGTCGAGAGTTCAGTTCATAGAACCAGAATTGCCAATAAAAAAGTAACTTCCGGTAAAGCAACCTCATAAAGCACCCAACCACGTAAACCCACGGGGCAGGTGACGTAAAGCGTAAACCCACAGGGCCAATGACGTAAAATCAAGCCATAGATAAGTCATTACGCTTCACGTTTTACGTTTCACGAGGTTTTATCCTGGCAACTAGCCCAGGTTATGAATATATTCTTGTAGCTTCCGCTGCGAGATCTTGAGGTATTTATCAGGAATGATCTGCTTCATCTCTTCTTCGGTCAGACGGACCCGCAAGATATCCAGCGCATCTTCGGGGGATTGGCCGTAAGCTAATTTCTGCTTGCCGTTTTTCATCTCAAACAGATACATATAGTGGGGATTGCTAAAACTACTCATGCTTTGACCAGTGCCTCCTGGTACACGCCAGACTTTTGCCGGGCATAGGTCTCCAGTCCCCTGTTTATTTCTTCATCATACTGGCCGGCCAGTAGCTCTCTGTAGAACTGGTAATCTATTCCTTTCACCTTTTCGTCGTCGGGAAAGCGGTGGTAGTTCTCTTTTGACATCAGGCTCTTGCCCTCGGCGATCAATTGGTAACCCAGAGCCGACCCTGGATAGGGGGCATAGTAGGAGATGGAGGGGAATACGTAACGCATCGACTTGAGCATCCGCATCGTCTTAAAAGCGTCCTCATGGGTTTCGCCGGGAATACCAAGCATAATGTTGGCCCAGAATTTTGGGGGTTCTTTACCCTCACGGATGGACTGATCACCAAGCCGATTCATCAGCTCGATGGCGAAGTTGTTGTCCTCTTCGGTACACTCTTTATTGAGAAGTCGTAAAATCCGGTCGCTGCCTGATTCAAAACCGATTGAGATCGTGCTCCAGTTTGTTTCTTTCACCAGGGCCTCAAAAAGATCCGGCCATTGGCGCACCGTGTCAGACCGGCCGGCGGCCCAGTAGGGCCACACTTTATTGGCTTTACGGGGGTACTTGTCTATCCACTCTTGCAGCCAGTTCGGATTTTGGAAAAACATCGAGTCGTGAATAACCACGGAACCAAGGCCGTATTTATTATCCAGGTAATTGAGTTCTTCAATCACCATGTCGACCGGTCTGCGGCCCATGTTGGGGATGTAGGAGTTTTCATTACAAAAAACACACTGCCAGGGGCAGACCCGGCTGGTCAAAATGGTGGCCACGGGAGAGGGTCCCCAGCCACACTCGGGCTCCAACGGCCAATTGAATTTTTTGCGTAAGCGGCGGTGGGGTTTGGGCCATAGGGTGCGGTCTATCATTGGCCAGTCGGCCATAGATTTGGCCCCCACCCCGACAATGACTCTGGGGAATGAGCGGGGATCCTTGACCAGATCGACGATAATATTCTCGCCTGGTCCCTGGCAGATACGGTCGAAGACCTCGACCCCAATCATCTCATCCACGGCCACCGTGGCGTGCATGCCCCCCGTTAGCACAAGCCCATCAGGATTGACTTCCTTGAAAATTTGAGCTGCTTTACGGGCTACCGGGAAGGTGTAACTGCGCACATTCATAATCAGCATCTCGTAGCCTTTAAGTTTGCTCTGGAGTTGACGCCACGAGGTTACGGCCCGGGTCGAGAGAAGATCAGTGGTGAGGCCGTTTTGATGAAGAATTGTTCTCAACAGGCCCAACCCGTGATCTTGCCACTGTTCGTGAGGACCATCCGGGTGGACCAAATCTCCCAAGTCGCCTAAATCTAACCACAGTTTATTTGAATTTCTTTTTGTCTGTGGCCAAAGTTTTATCATTGTTTCACTTATCTCCAAATTGTTAAGCGCATTCTACAACAGCAATGAACTCGAAGCAAAACTGGATTCTCATAGGATAATGGCCTCAATAATAAATGACACAAATAGAAAAAACAAATTGCTCCCGTACAAAATTGCAGCATCGTCTAATTTTATACGGGAGCAATGAAACTTAGGGAGTTCCGAAATTTAAATCATCCCAAAACTTTCGACGGCGTGAAACGTAAAACGTGAAACGTGAGGGTTTATGGCGAAAAAACATCACGTTTCACGCTTCACGTCACTTGCCCTGTGGGTTCACGGAGTTGGGACAATTATTTTTTCGGAACTGCCTTATAAGATGAGTAATTACTAAAAAATCAGTGACCGCAGGGGCTACCCTGTTCGCCAGCAGTGGTGCGGAAGGAACTGCCGCAAGCACAAGTTTGCACTGCCTGGGGGTTGTCGATGCGGAATCCACCCCCCATTAAACTGTCGAGGTAATCGATCTGCGCGCCATCAAGATATTGAAGGCTGGCCGGGTCCACCACAACTTTTAAATTATCGACTTCGTAAACTTGATCGCCCAATTCTGGACCCTCGGTAAAAGTCATTCCATAAGAGAGACCCGAGCAGCCACCACCGGCTACAAACACACGCAGGGCATGGCTTTCCAGTCCTTTTTCAGTCATAACTTTCCGCAACATATCAACTGCTGGGGGAGTCAATGTAATCATTTGTTAACCTCTCCTACAAAGCTAAAGTCTTTAACAAGAATTTGTCAACGGTGGAGGTATTTTACTTATCGCAGATTGCCTTGTCAATTTTTATAGTGGAATTTATAAAAATTGACCTTCTCTAAATTATTTAAGGTAAAAATGTATTGACACGAAGATATTGGGGTATTATAATTTATTAATAATTATAATAATTCTAAACATAAATCGAACTTTTACATTAGGGCGTGTTGACATTTCGGATTATGTCATTCTGAGCGACTAAAGGGAGCGAAGAATCTCCTATTTCGCCTTGAATTTGTCCTCGTTGCCGGAGATTCCTCGTCGCTGCGCTCCTCGGAATGACATTTTTGGACAAATGTCAACAGAACCTAAACAGTCAGGATTTGACCGGCTATGAGTAACCTGCCCCAAGTTTACCGAAAATACGAGTTGCTATTTACCCCTCATTTAATCTCCAAGTTACGTAATTTAAGAGGTGAAGAGTGGACAAAGCTAATTGACACGCTTTCTACCTTACCCGAAACGCATCCCGACGCCCTGGCTTTTGCAATGATGATGATCGAACTGGGTGCATGCCTTTCCTGTGAGATGGATAGCTACCGGGCTCAACGGGGATGTGCCACATGTGCTCGACATACAATCGTCAGTTTTAAGGGCAGTGATAAGCAATTGATAAAACTTTACGAAAACGCACGCCAGGCGATGCACCAACAGCTATCAAACACCGAGTTAAAGCAGGCCGCCTGACTGGTGGATGAGACGAAAAGTTCCCCCCTGTGGGGGGCTAGGGGGGCCACATTAATATCCCCTTTAAAAGCAAACCCACATCCTTACCCCAGGATGTGGATTTTTTGTTTAGCCCGTCATTGCTGGTATAATGGGCTCCGACCTGCACCCTCGACAAAAATCCACAATTTATGAAGGTAAAAGATAATGCTGACTTCTATTGAGAAAATCCTTTTTGCGGTAGTCCTACTCGCCTCTCTTTATTTGACCTACATAACCTTTAGCCGAATGATCAAAATTGTGCGGCATGGCCAGGGCCAACTCAAATTCGATGACCTTCCCCGGCGAATCATCACCGGCCTGATGGCCTTCATTAACCAGGGACAGATCATACGTCATCGCCGGTTGACCTCCCTGTTTCACTTCTTTATCGCCTGGGGCTTTTTGTATTATTTGCTGGTTAATGCTGTTGACGTCGTCGAGGGATATCTGCCCGGTTTCCGTTTTTTAGGCCACGGTGTTCCAGGGGGGCTTTATCGTTTGCTGGCAGATGTCTTCAGTATGGCGGTGCTGGTTGGCATGATCTTCTTCCTGATTCGGCGCTTTGTGGCTAAAGTGCCTGTCCTTACTTACCACGACAACGTTAAGCTACATCCAAAAGCCTGGCCGGGTATTCCCACAGACTCGCTCATTGTGGGCGGCTTTATCCTCTTTCACGTGGGTTTCCGTTTTCTGGGGACTTCGTTTTTAGTGGCCCTGGCAGGCCCCGACGTCTGGCAACCTTTTGCCAGCCTGGTGGCTAATCTTTGGCGCGGATTATCCTCTACCTCAATAGCGGTCGGCTGGCACGCCAGTTGGTGGCTGGCCTTGGGCTTGATTTTGGCCTTTCTGCCTTACTTTCCTTACAGTAAGCATGCCCATCTTTTCATTGGTCCCTTTAACTTCATGACTCGCCCCCGGCGCCAATCTCCCGGTGCCCTGGAGGCCATTGATTTTGATGACGAAAGTATTGAGCAATTTGGTGTCGCCCGCCTGACCGATTTAAGCCAAACCCACCTGGTCGACGCCTTTGCCTGCATTATGTGCAATCGCTGCCAGGATGCCTGCCCGGCCTACGTCACCGGCAAAGAACTTTCCCCGGCTGCCCTGGAAATCAACAAACGTTACTACATCAGAGAAAACATGAAGCAACTGGCAGCCGGCGAAGATCCGTTGCCTCTCCTGGATTATGCCATCAGCCAGAGCGCCGTCTGGGCTTGCACCAGTTGTGGCGCTTGCGTGGAGGTGTGTCCCGTCGGTAATGAGCCGATGTTTGATATTTTAGCTATGCGCCAGGATCAGGTTTTGATGAACGGCCTCTTCCCCAATGCGCTCAAGGGAGCCTTTACCGGCATGGAGCGCAACGCCAATCCCTGGCAAATGGCGGAGGATCGTCTGGCCTGGGCCAGGTCGCTTGATTTTCCGGTGCCCCTGGTTGAACAAAATCCCGATTTTGAGGTGCTCTATTGGGTGGGTTGCGCGGGGGCTTTTGATCCCAACGCCCAGGCAATCGCCCGGGCCATTGCCACGCTGCTGCATGCTGCCGGAGTCAACTTTGCCGTGCTGGGCAACAACGAGACCTGCACCGGCGACGTGGCTCGTCGGGCCGGGAATGAGAACCTCTTTTTTGAGATGGCCCGGATGAATATCGAAACGTTAAACGCCATCGGGGCGGACAAGAAAAAAATTGTGACCGGTTGCCCCCACTGCCTGCATACGCTTGGCCGGGAGTATACGGCCTTTGGGGCCGACTACACCGTGTTACACCACACCCAACTGATCGCCGAGCTAATTGGCCAGGGCCGGTTAAAGCTCAACGGTAACAGTTTGGAAAAAGTGACGTTTCACGACCCGTGTTATCTCGGCCGCCACAATGGGGAATATGATGCGCCGCGCCAACTGCTGGCCCAGGCCGGCGTGACCTTACTGGAGATGAGCCGTACCAAAAGCGACTCCTTCTGCTGTGGCGCAGGGGGCGCCCAGGTGTGGAAGGAAGAGGAAGCAGGAACCGAGGCCGTTAGCGTCAACCGCTATGCCGAAGCCCAGGGCAGCGGTGCTCAAACTATAGCTGTCGGTTGCCCCTTCTGTGTCCGTATGTTGAACGATGCTAACGCTGCTGCTGGTGCTCCCATGAAAGTTAAGGACGTGGCTGAAGTGGTGGTAGAGGCTGTCCGTTAACCAATCACCTTCTTCAACGAGGCCAGGCTCGCCTCTCTAAAAAATCGACGATAGGCTGCTGTCTCGGCCAGGGCTGATTTGAGCATCTCCTCAACCGTTGTAGCCTCCTCGGTGGGCGGCTGCTGGTCCGGTCGCAGGACCAGTAGTTCGTCTTCCTCGACGTAAATTATAAGCTTGCCCTGAGCAACCAGCCAATCAAGGCCCAACCGGACCGTGGCCAGCCGGTGTCCCAACGCGGCTGCCAACTCCTCCAGGTAAACTTCGCCCGCTTTGTTCAACATGGCATACTTCACCAGCCCCATTAACCGCTTAATGAAGGCGGGGAAAGTGTCAAACGGCGAGGACTGACCGACCAAAACGATTTGTCGGGGGTTGACCATAGCCAGGGCTTGCTGAAAGATATCCTGGCCGGGGGGGGCGGTCCAGCTGACGAGGGTTTCGGCGGGCTGGAGTTTGTGGCGGGGCAGGGGGGAGAGGTGGGGCAGGGTGAGACCCTCGGCCCAGATTAAGGGGAGTTGTGAATTGTGAATTGTTAGTTTGGAGGTTAATTGTTGGATTTTGGCCATTGGATCTGCTATTTGGCGCCAGTCGATGAATTCTGGGGGCAGGGTGACAGGCGCAGGTTCCCACTCACGAGCGGTTAGCCACTCCAGTTGTACGGCCTCGCCGCGCTGGTAATCAGCCGGGCTGAGGGTGAAGGCCAGGTCAAAGATGCCCTGGGGAGAACGTTCGACAGCGCCGCCCCACCAGATAACCTGTTGCTGCTGACCGGCCTCATCTTCCACCACCAACCGCTTATGACTCCTGGTCTTGCCAAAAATAGTCTCTTCGACAATCTGCAACCCCCGACACCCCAGGTAAACCGGCGGGTTGCCCGGACCAAAAGGGGCCAGCCGTTGAATGGTGGCCAACAAGTTGGTCGAAACTTGCGAGAGATCGATTACTGCCTCAATGGTGATCGCTTTTTCGGTGGCCGGTTGGCAATCGACCAGGGCAGCGGATAAACCCTGGCGAAAAACAGGTATCTTTTCGGGAGGAATGGTCAGCCCGGCCGCCATAGTATGACCGCCCAAAGTTGTCAGGAGATGGGCTTGTGTTTTGAGAGCCCGGTGGATATCACAGCCGGGGATGGAACGGGCCGAACCGCGTCCCTGTCCGTCAGGCCGTAGAGCGATCAGAACGGCCGGCTTGCCATACTGCTCGACCAGGCGACTGGCGGCAATCCCAATCACGCCCGGATGCCAGTCAGCGGCAGCCAGGACAATGGCTTTGTAGTCGGCCAGTGAGGGGGTATCCTCAAGCTGGCTCAAAGCCTGCACCACCACCCGGTCGACCAGCATTTTGCGGCGGTCGTTGAGCGCCTCCAGTTGCAGGACAATGATGCGGGCCCGGGCAAGATCGTCCGTGGTCAGCAGTTCGACCGCCAGATTGGCATCTCCCAGGCGTCCCAGGGCATTGAGGCGGGGGGCCAACCAAAAACCGATGTGATCTTCTGCCAGACGGTCCGTTTTTAGATTGGCGCTTTCAAGCAAGGCTTGCAGTCCCAGACGGGACCGCTGTTGCAAAACGGCCAGCCCTTTTTGCAGCAGGAAGCGTGTGTCGCCGGTCTGCCGGGCCACGTCAGCCACGATACCGAGCGCGACCAGATCAAGCAACGGCTCGCTCGCCTCAGCCCGATTCTCGGCCTGGTAAAGGGCCTCAGCCAACTTATAGGCGACCCCTACGCCGGGCAATTCTCGCAACGGATGTTCTGGCGGCAGACGCTTGGGATTGACCACGGCCCGGGCCGGAGGCAGGGTCTCAGCTAAATCGTGGTGATCGGTGATGATGACCTCAACCCCGGCTGCGTGGGCAGTGGCCACGGCCTCGTGCTCGGCGATGCCGGTATCGCAGGTCAAAATCAGGTTGACCCCTTCGGCCAGAATCCGCTTGAGCGCCGGCATTTTGATGCCGTGTGACTCGGTCAGCCGGTTGGGAATGTAGGAGCATACGTTGGCCCCCAGGTCTTGCAGGGTGGAAACCAGCAAGGCCGTAGCAGTCTGGCCGTCAACGTCAAAGTCGCCCCAGACACAAATCAGTTCTTGCTGCTCGATGGCCCGGTTGAGGCGAGCCACAGCGGCTTCGAGGTCAGGCAGTGCTTCGGGTGGGGCCGGCTGGTAGGCGTGGAGGTCGAGGAAAGCACGGGCCTGGTCAACCGTGGTCAGGCCACGCTGCACCAGCAATTGGGCCAGCAGAGGCTCACCGGCAAATTCGAGCAGATCGGGGGGGATATTAGATTGGGAGGGAAGTTGCCAATTAGGCATAAAAGAATTATAGATGGATACTTTCGGTAGTGAGCTTGTGCTTTTGCCAAGATCATTTAGTCCCAATTATAGCATTGCCCTAATTCAATGTCATTAATAATGACATTGTGCCACAATTGGATAACAGGCGAAAATTCGCTGTCAAAATTCAATCCCTGCAATTTGATCCCAATCCATCGACAACACATCCATCACCTCTTGTGGCTCTTCTTCCAAATCCAACACCGGGCCAGCCCGATCCCCCCGGTCACAATAGGAGCGGTAGACACAATAAGTGCAGGGTTTGCGATCCTCCACCAGCGGGAAATCATCTCCTGGGGCGGCGATTTTAATCCGCTCGATCAGCTCGCTCAAAAATTGTTCATCACGTTGAAAAAGGTTGGGGCTATAGTCAAACACCTCGGGTTGATCCGGCTTGGTCGGGTACCAATACATCATTTTGATCGCCGCTGGGTCGATCGGCTGTCCCCTATTGAAGGCAGCGCCAGCCGTGGCCAGGACGTAGGGATAAACGCGAGTCTGAATACGCCGGGCCAGTTTGTCGCGGGCGGGCTTCCTTTGGGCAGTTTTCCAATCGACAAGCAAAAAGGTGCCCTCAGATTGCACGGCCAATAGGTCGAAGCGGGCCACCAGCCGGTGTCCGTGCAGGGGGGTGGAGAGGGTCAACTCGGGATAGGTTTCGGCTTCGGCCAAAGCGGCCGGACGATGATCCAGGTAATTGTGCCACCAGGTCTTAAGCTCGGCTTCAGCCACGGTTAAGGTGCCGGTCAGGGTTTCTTCATCAATCCCTACCAGGTGTTGCTGCACCAGGCGATGAAAATCAGCCCCCAGTTGCGCCAGGCGTTCCGCCTCATGGATGGGTTCGGACTCGACGCCCGGCCAACTCAATCGCTGCAAATAACGCAGCTTAAAGCGGCGCGGGCAGGTCTCAAAATCTTGCAAGCTGGATTGGCTGAATTGAAAATCCTTCGGTAGCGACATTGTGCCTCAAGCGCGAGTAAAAGCGAGCAGGGTGCGGATAATAGCGTACAGGGCCACGACAATAATCAGTCCGCCCACCCATTTGTTTTCTATGCCTAGCCAGATGGTCAGTGAGCCAAACAAGAGCAACCCCAAGAATCCGGCGATGGCCAGGATGATGGGCAGCACCGCCTGCCATTGGCCCTGTTTGACCAACGTTTTAATATCGGCAAAACTGAAACTGGCTTTGCTTTCTACGGCAGTTGCCTTGCCCTTAAACCTCGTGTAAAAAACTCTTTTTCGTTCTGAGGGAGTATCTGTCATCATATCAGCAACGAATTTTTCCCCCACCCCGGGTCCACTCCGACGTCGGGTCTCCCCCCTGGTCACCAACGTCCAGGCCATCCCGACAATCAAGACAATCAGGCTCAATATCGTCAAAGCAAGCAATAGCCAAAACATTGTTCACCTCCCTGAGTGAATATGCCAATGACCCATCACCCTCTGTTCATTCATTTACCTCTGCGCTGGTTCGCTCATTTTCCTCCCACCAGGTTTGCAAGGCGACGAAAGGAATAGCCGGTTGATTGTCCAATTTATTGGGATATTGTTGGCCTCTATTCCAGGTGACGACCAGTTCTTGCTTGGCCCGAGTCAGGCCGACAAAGAAAAGGCGCAGCCGTTCCTTAACCAGGTCAAGCCGGGCCCGCTCGGTGGCCACCCCTTCAACATAATCCTCTGCCTCTATCAAAGCCTCAAGCTGGGCCAGAATCTCGGCTTCCAGATTAAGGGAGTCACGGACAAACCACTTTTCGGAAAAGTAAGTATCCTGTGGTTGGCCGGAGGGAAAACTGTAATTGTTGAGCCCCATCAGGTAAACCCGGTTCCACTCCAGCCCTTTGGCCCGGTGCATCGTGGAAACGGTCACTTTACCGGCGGGTGGCTCAAAACCCAACGAGTCCTGGTCAAACCCCAAAAACCGGCGCTGGTTGCGCGCCACCTCGGCCAACGCTTCGACAAATTCGGGCAGGCGGTAGGTTGGGTTTTCGGCCGCGGTACGGCGCAGGACCACAGCAAATTTATGGGCCAGGGCCAGTTCGACCGGGCTGTCAAACAAATCCTGCGCCAGGAGTAAAATCAACTGGTCAATGGGTAAAATGGCCGCTTCTTGCCAGCGTCGGACCAGATCCCTGAATTCGAGGAGAAGGGTGAGGGGGTGGTTGGATGGCTGGCCGGTTGGTTGGCTGGTTGATTGGTTGGCTGGCTGGTTGGTTGGCTGGGTGGGTG
>DAOUMU010000307.1:0-27356 GCA_034409055.1 Anaerolineae bacterium | reverse complement strand
CCACCACGGCAAAGCCTTTGCCGTGTTCGCCCGCTCGGGCTGCTTCCACCGAAGCGTTGAGGGCCAGCAGGTTGCTCTGAGAAGCGATCTCGTTGACGGTGGCCGTGATTTCGCCAATCTGCTGGGTCTGCTCACTCAAAGCCAGGATGTTTTCGGCAATGCCTTCCACCTTTTCCTTGATCTGCTCCATACTCTCCACCGTATCGGCTACGGCCCGTTGCCCAGCCTGGGACACCTCACTGGTGCGCTGGGCGCGCTCGGCCACGGCCTGGGCTTTGCTGAAGGATTGTTCGACAATGGTCTTGACCTCGTCAATGGTGGTCGAAGTCTGGGAGATGGCCGCAGATTGCTCATTAGCCCCGGAGGCTTGCTGGGTGGTCGCAGACAGAATCTCAGCGGCGGCAGCGCTGATATGGGCCGTGGCTTCGCGGATTTGAGCGGTCATCTCGCCCAGACGTTCGACCATACTGTTCAGGTTGCGGCCCAGAATGGTCAGGGCGTCGCTGTCGCCGTTGAGCGAGAGGCGAGTGGTCAAGTCCCCCTCAGCCACGCGCTCGACAAAGGCCAGGTAGTTATCGATCGTATTTTCGAGATATTCTTTCTGTTCCCGTTCTGCGTCGGCCAGTTGGGCGGCCTTTTCGCTGGCTTCCTGCTCGGCCTGGATGCGTTGGCGCAGGTTACTGGTCATCTGGTTGAAAGCGGCAGCCAGGACACCGGTTTCGTCTTTTGATTTAATCTGGGCCTCAACCATCAGATTGCCATCAGCAACAGCTTGAGCCATTTCGGTGATCTGTTTGATCGGTTTGGCAATCTGTCCAGCCGCAATCCAAAGCAGTACCAAAGCAACACCGGCTAAAAAGGTTCCAATCCCGACCATCTGCCACATCAAAACAGTTGCTTCAGCGGTGATCTGATCCGTGGGAATATTGAGGTTCACCGACCAAGGGGTCACCGTCCGGCCAATCTGGATCGGCACGAAGACCGCGATGCGGCCCTCATCGGGCTGGATGATCTCTTTAGCTTCCTGGATATAGGTCAAGTCTTCTTCCCAATCCTTGTGAATTTCCTTCATATGCTTACCGACAAGTGCTGGCTGGTTGGATACCCCCGCCAGACTGCCATGGTGGCTGATCAAGACCATTTCTCCGATCCCATCGTAAATATCCACGTCGTCGGCCAACTGTTGGAGAAAATCCAAGGCCAGGTCTACCCCAGCAATGCCATAGAACTGTCCGTCGACCATAATCGGCACGACCAGAGATGTCATTAAAACATCCTTACCTTGCACCGGATAGATGTAAGGGTCAATGATGTTTTCTTGCTGGGTCTTCTTGGGCAACTGATAATAGTCGCCGGGACCTTCGATTTCGTAATCCAGGGGCGTTTCGACCCGGACCTCTCCCTGCTCGTTCCTGTTCCAATAGGCGATGAAGCGACCTGTATCATCATAAGGTTCTTTTCCGGCAAACTCCGCATCCCGGTCGTCGAATGCGTTCGGTTCCCACAAAGTGTAAGTACCAACAAACTGGGGATTGTCGACTGTAACCTGCTTGAGCATGGCATTGACCTCGTCACGGCTCAAGTCGAGATTCTCGGTCTTGACGGTTGCCAGAGCCTGGGCCAAGGTACGAGCTGCGTCCAGCGCTACTTCAATCTCGGCCTTGACCACTCCAGCTTGCGAGTTCGCTACAGCAGCCGCATTCTCCTCCGCGGCCGCAATTGCCGTGCTGCGGAGTGATATCGCCGCATAAGTGATGATGATAGTTGCGGCCAAAAGTAGGCACAGTCCTGCCCACAACGTAATCTTCATTTGAATTGATTTGAATTGGGTATTTCTTAAGTTGGTCATAATACTTCTTCTTGGCAAAATCTGGTAAGGGTATGGGTTAGGTATCACCTTTTACATAACCTCTTCCTGGACGATCAACCTTTCATCATTTAATAGGATATTGAGACTAAGTATCACCAGCATATCGGCCGTAACGCCCTGGATATACTCAGTTCGAGCACCCGCATGAGTAGCCGAGGCATCCCCATGCCCGGTTAAAGGCGGCTCGATATCCTCTTCGAAAATAGTGACCACGTCGGCCACTTCGTCGGCTAAAATACCTATCTCCACCTTCTCCCCCCTCTGGAGGGCCGGGGGGGCCTTCACTTGTCCTGTGGGCTGGGCCGTCTCTCCTGTACCCGTATGGGTAGAGGTCGGGTCGGTGTTAGTCACCACAATGATTTTGCTCTGATCCATCCCCTTCTGCCCTGCCCCGTTTTTAGCAGGAGCGGGCAGGCCAAAAAAGGCCCGTAAATCTATCACCGATAAAATCCGTCCCCTGGCACTGAAAACGCCGGCTACAAAATCGGGGGTACGCGGCACCGGGGTCAATTGTTCCAGGGGATAAATTTCGCGTACGTTGGTCACTTCGATCCCATAACGTTCCTGACCCAACCAAAAAACGAGCAAATCTACGG
This sequence comes from Anaerolineae bacterium, assembly GCA_034409055.1. GTDB lineage: Bacteria > Chloroflexota > Anaerolineae > 4572-78 > J111 > DAOUMU01. The sequence goes on along the minus strand of DAOUMU010000307.1, from coordinate 24,890 downwards.
TTTGGCCGGTGGCTTCTGCCGGTGGCTCTTTGGCCAGAGCATAGGCCCGCCGCGCCCAAATTTCGGCCAGTTGCTCGGGGCTAAGCCTCTCCTCAGTTTGGCTTGAGGCCTGGGTATTGGGGGAGGATAAATCCACATCCTCCCTAAACTGATCTGTAGCTTCCTGCCACCGCCCGACAGGACTTTCAATTAACATTGTCGCTTCCTCTCAGGTAAATGCGCCTTTAATAGATATGGGGTCGAGGCTTCAGCCGGTCTAATAGATATGGAGTCGAGGCTTCAGCCGGTCATCCTTCATCACACCTGCCCTGCCTGTGCCCGCTTTTTGGGTATGGGTTCATCATTTCCAATTCATTCAGTACGCGCCGGGCAACCTCCAATAGATGTTTGGCCGTGGCCCCGCCGGAATCGGGTATGATGCCTGCCGGCGGCCATTTTTCTAAAACTCGGATAGTATTCTGGCAGGCTCGACGAGCATTGTTTATTTGCCCGACTTGCTTATAAAGCATCGTCAGGCTAAAGTGAGGCAAGGCTACCTCACGTTCAAGATAAATCGCCTTTTTGAGCATATCGATGGCCGGCTCAAACTGTTCCTCATGTTGGTAAACCAGGCCCAGGACGTGATAAGCCTCGGCCAGCAGGCTGTCCAATTCAAGCGCACTTTGACACCACTGCCGGGCCTCTGCCCAGCGGCCCAGGTTGGCATAAGCTCGACCCAACAAGCTATGAGCCGGAGCAAAATCGGGCGCAATGGCCAGCTTACGATGTAGTTCCTTAATCGCTTCTTCCACTTGACCTTTGTTCAGGAGCATACTGGCTGTCTGGTAAGGGTCTGTGTTGGACGGAGGCTTAGGGGTCGGGGGATGAAGTGGTCTGGTCGTTAGCCTGCCGTTCCTCTCTTGTGGTCTGGACGGCGAGGATTGCAGCCGGGTCAGCAGGTCAGTCGTCGGTTTAGAGTTCGTAGTGACGACTCCTGTATCCGGATGGGTGTTAGTCATTCGGCTTATATCGTCCCATCGCTCCCCCCGTTGGGAGGCTGGGGGGGCCATCACGCTATTGGCCCGATGCTCCTGATAGATATCGGCCAGCCATTCCCAATCATCGGGCCAGGGGCTGGGCTGGTCGGTTTTTTGATACAGGATTGTATCGGGAAAGGTGTGGGCCTGAAAGGCGCGGTAAGTGACCAGTGAGGGTTCGGCATGACCAACCACCAGCCAGCCACCTAGCACCAGGGCCCCATAAAACCGTTTCACCACCTGGCGAGTTATTTCTTCGGTAAAGTAGATGGTCACGTTGCGGCATAAGATTAAATCCATACTGACCGTATTATTATGAATAGCCGGATAGTTATCCTCAATCAGATTGAGAGGAGCAAAGGTGACCATGCGGCGAATGTCATCACGCAATCGATAGCGATTGCCCAGACGACTGCCTGCGCCCCCCTTCACTGGGGGAGCCTTCTCCTCCCTCCGGGGGGCTGGGGGGGCCTTCATCGCCGGTCCCCGCGTAAAGTAGTAAGACCGTAGGGCTTTGGCCCGGGCTTCGCGGAATGACCAATCGGAGTAAACCCCTTCGCCGGCCCGAGCTAACGCATCTTGATTAATGTCGGTAGCCAGAATAAGAATATGCCAGTTTTCAATATCAGGCAGGAGTTCTTTCAGTAGAATGGCCACTGAGTAAGGCTCCTCGCCGGAGGCACAGCCTGCGCTCCAGATCCTGAGTTGAGGTTGAATATTGGGACCAACGGCTGTTGCCGCAGCCCGCTTGCGCCTGATGATCGCAGGCAGGACTTGCGTGGCCAGAGCATTGAATTGAGCCTCATCTCTAAAGAAGTAGGTTTCACCAACGGTCAGGGTGTTAATCAAGCGCCTCATTTCGGCCCGGCCGGTCGGGCTATCTTGATCACACAGCAGCTTGTAATATTCATCCAGGTTATAATGCCCATTAACCGGGGGCAGGGGGGATTTGGCCAAAGCCTTGAATAATCCGGCCTCTAAATCAACCTTTTTCTTTTCGTGAAAATGGAGACCACTGCGCTCCAACACCAGGTCACGAAAACGCAGATAATCACCGTAGCCTAATTGTGAGTTTTGAGGTTTGAGGTTCGAACTTCGAGTTTTTGCTTTCATCCTTAAACCTTGACTTTTATGTCTTCTGTAGATAGCAGCCCCCGCAGGAACTGTAGATGAACCTGCAAATTGCCGTAAACATCCGCACTCCCTACGGTCGCCTGCGGTCGCCGTTACAATGCGCTTACCGGTTCAGCAAAAGCATCTTTGGGCCGGTAGATAGCAGCGACCGCAGGAAGTTGAGACAATTTGGTTTGTTCGATAGGTGTCAGGAGAGCTTGCACGTTAAGGACAAGAATCATTTGCCGGTCTACTTTGGCCACCATATCCAGGTAGGCCATCTGAGTAGTCATTTGTTCCACCAATTTGGCAGGTACAATTGTTTCGGTAATCTCTAAATTTTTAGTGGGCACTTCTAAAACTTGCTCAACCGTATCCACAATCAAGCCCACCGGCGCAGCCGTCCGACCATCGTTGACCACATCGGTCAGGATAATGGGCGTATGCAAACCATAGGCTTGCCCAGGCAGACCAAAGCGTTGACCCAGGTCCATTACCGGCACGGCCTTACCTCCCAGGTTGATAATACCCTGAACAGAATCAGGGGCGCCGGGTAGATGGGTAATCGTCACCATTTCAATAATGCGCACCACACTGGTTACGGGTAGACCGTACGTCTGTCCCCCCACCTTAAAAGTAAGCAGCGTCAGCCTGTCAGCCTCCTTCTCTCCCCTCACTGGCCCTGTGGGCCTGCCCTGTGGGCCTACCCTGGGTTGGCAGGCCGGGGGGGCCTCACCGGCCGCTATCGCTTGATGCTTCATAGCCTGCCTCCTTGATTCAGTTGGCGAATGGTATGGATTAAGGTGGCTTGGGCAAAGGCATCTTTGGGAATGTAATCTGTAATGTCCAGTTTCAGGCCGGCCAAGGCGTCGAGCGGACGGTCACGGCAGGTGAAGATAATGACAGGGATATTGGCGGTGATGGGGTTGATCTTTAAACGGCGACAGGTTTCATAACCATTTAGAGTGGGTAGTTCCACGTCCAGCACAATCAAATCATAACGATATTTTTGGGCCTGTTCAATGGCTTCGGGACCATCATGAACCACCTTGACGGTCAGGCCCTCCGTTTCAAGCAGATTTTTTAAGTTCAGGGCCTGCGAAGGGCTGTCCTCAACCACCAGAATGTGCTCAATACGTTCTTTTTCCGCCTCGAACCGGGCGGGGGCAGAGTCGGATACACCAACTGCTTTACTCATAAAATTCCTTCCTCCCTTACATCCATTTAACAATTGTGACACAGTTACCATCCTTGGGGTCCTGGGTGACCTTAAACTCATCCACCAACTTCCTGAGGCTGAGAAAGTTCAGTTTATTATGAGGGTCATCACCACCTACCTGTAACATAGAAGTAAGCCTGGAGGCATTAAGGCCCTGGTCATTGCAGAAAAATTCCAGGCCTGTGCGGCCTGAGTCGTTTTTACATTTGGAGATAACAATCTCTCCCTGGCCGGCATAGGTGACAAAATCGCGGGCTATCTCAAAAATGGCGGTGGTGATGCGGACCTGGTCAACTAAACTATAGCCCAGGGAGGCGGCCAATTTACGCACAGTGGCGCGGGCAATAACTGCATCGAGGGCGTCGTGCAAATTTAGACGCTGTATTTCTCTGGCCGGGTGAGCTTGGCCTGGCCTGGTTTTAACTTCCTCGTTCACAACTGGAGCCAGATAGGATTCGGCTGTTTGGGTCTTCATCTTCAATCACCTGTGGTCGTTTAGATATGATTGGCTCAACATATGGTATTCTTTACAATTCAGGCTTCATATTGAGGCAGTAGTGCCTCTATAGCCGCAAAAAACTTTGTGGCCGGGAAGCCTGTCAGCAGCACACTGTCGGCGCCGGCAGTTTTAGCCAGCCATTGCTGGTGGACACTATTGGCCAAAACAATGCAGCGGGTTTGAGGCCACTCAGACTTGGTTTTTTTCAAGACAGTCCATGCCTCGTCATCAGGCAGATCAGAGTCGAGCAAGACCAGGCTCGGGTGATAGTTAGTGACCATCCCCAGGGCGGACGAACCATTGTCGGCCTGACCAACAATCTCCAACTGAGGTATCGCTCTAAGTAAGGCCCGCAAGCTATCTCGCATCCGACCGGGCCTGGCTACAATTAAGACGGGGATATAATTTTGCATCAATAGAATCCTCCACTAAAGGCATTTACTGCCAATTGCCCATGGTCAAGTTCATCATATCACATCTTCAGGCAGAACACAGTGACAATAAGACGTATTTAGAGATAAAAAAAAGACCACCTTTTTGGTGGTCTTTTCTACGTAAAAATACGCCCTATGAGTACGTAAAATTACGTATTTGCTACGTTATCCTACCCGTTAGAGCCCGTATCAGTTATCAGTCTGGGTGTAAGCTAGCCAAACCTCGCCGGAGAGCATACAAGGCGGCCTGGGTGCGATTGGCCAGGTGTAACTTGTCCAGAATGTTGCTGACGTGTTTCCCTACGGTCCGTTCGCTGATGGTGAGCGCTTCGGAAATATCTTGGTTGGTGAGGCCCTGGGCTATGAAGCGTAATATCTGTACCTCCCGTTCGGTCAACGGCTCGTCGGTCAGGGGCAGGTCTGAGGGCTGGTTAAGTTCGCGAATTACTTTCAGGGCAATGGCCGGATGTAAGGATGATCGACCATGATAAACATCATCAATGGCCTGAAGCAACTGTTGGGGCGACGAGTCTTTTAGGAGGTAGCCCAACGCTCCGGCCTTAATGGCGGAGAAGACTCTTTCATCGTCGTCAAAACTGGTCAGGACCAGGATGCGCGCCCTGGGGTTTTCCCGCTTGATGGTGATGATGGCCGCCAGACCATCCTGGCCAGGCATGACCATGTCTAACAAGATCACGTCAGGTTTTAGAGAGCGGGCCTGCGACACGGCTTCAAACCCGTCTGCGGCTTCACCAACCACCTCCATGCCCGGCTTGGTGGTAATCAGGGTGCGCAACCCTTCCCGCACTACAGCGTGATCATCGGCAATCAGAATACGGATAGGCTTGGCATCGGTCATTGAGATACCTCGTCAGATTTACAATTATAGGACTAAGTTTTAGAAATCCCAGGCTCTTTTGAGGCCCGCTCCGGCATCTGAGGATGCCTCGCTCCTCAAACAAACCCGGAACAAATTTCTGCAATCTTGTACTAAGTTTTAGAAATCCCGGGAGTTTTTACCCGTACCTTTACGCTTGTGCCTTCTCCTGGGATCGAAATAATCGTTAACGAGCCGCCCAGTTTCTCGGCTCGCTTTCGCATGTTGATCAAACCCATCCCCCCCTTGTCACTAACAGTCTCGGGGTCAAATCCTGTTCCATCATCCACCACTTCTAATTCCACCCACTCCCCTTCGACACGCAGATAAACCGTGACTGAAGTGATCGTCGCATGCTTCAGAGCATTGTTGAGCGCCTCTTGGGCAATGCGATAGAGTTCCTCTTCGACCGGCGCCGGCAGATCAACTAATTCTTCCGCCACCACTCGGGCTTTGATGTTAACCCGTCCCTCGACAGCATTCAACCTCCGGTGTAGAGCCCCGACCAGTCCTTCTCGCTCCAGGTCCAATGGCCGCAGGGCGTGGACCAGGAGGCGCATCTCCTTAAGGCCGTGTTGGGCAGTCTCTCCTATTCGGGTGAAGTTATGTCCGACCGCCTCCCATTCTTCGGTCTTGACCAGTTCCCGGCCTGCTTCGGCAAACAGGGTCAGACTGTAGAGTGACTGGGTGACCGAGTCGTGGAGTTCACGAGCCAGCCGCTCCCGCTCTTCCATAACAGCGGCTTGCTCAGCCCATTGGCGTAACCGGGCGTTTTCCACCGCCACCGCCACTTGATCGGCGATAGAAGTAAGTAAGGCCACCTCTTCTACATTAAACTGTTGTCTTGTGTGTCCAAAAACACTAAGGACGCCCAGCGTGCGCCCTCTGGCCCGCATTGGCACCCCGACATAAGTGCGGAGACCGCTGGTACGAACCACTTGGGGTGCTCGCGAGTCAGTGGCTATGTCGGGCACGACCAGCGGTTCGCCATGCTCAATCACCCAGCTTGCCAGACTATTGTCGGACGGTATGGGGTCTATCTCGGCCATAATGTCGGGCCTGATGCCCTGTTGGGCAGCCAGGCACAGGGTTTTCTCCGTCTCGTCCAGCAGGTGGATCGCCCCCACCCCACTCCGCATAGCAGCCAGTACTCGCTCCAGTGACCGCTCCATTGTCGTCTCCAGATCCAGAGACTCGCTGGCTACTGTGGTCACCTCGTACAAAGCCGACAACTCTCGGGTTCGATCGGCCACTCGTTGTTCTAGCTCTTCATTGAGCTTTCGAATCTCTGCTTCTGCCCGTTTGTAATCGGTGATATCACTGACCAGGCCATAAGTGATTTTCGAGGTACCATGACTTTGTACCCTGGCCCTATCGCGTACCCAAATGACCTGACCGTCGGCCCGAACCAGCCGATATTCTACCTCACTATTCCGCCCCAAGGCCAACTGGACGGCCTGAGCGGCGGCCACCTCCCGGTCATCCGGATGGATCACGGTTGAGGGCCAGAAGCTCCAATCAGTTACGAACTTCTCATGAGGATAGCCGGTCAAGGGTTCCGCGTGAGGGGAAAGATAGAGATTAATATGACGTCCATCTTCAGTGACCTCGGTGACATAAATATGGTCACTAATGGAAGAGATAACCTGGCGGAAACGCTCTTTACTCTGCCATAGCGCTTCCTGAGCCTGCTTATGATCGGTGATGTCTTCCTCAACCGCCAAGAAATGGGTCGTGACACCTCGTTCATCTTTAATAGGTGAAATTAAGGCGGAGGCCCAATAGAATTCACCACTCTTTTTTTTATTATAGAACTCTCCCCGCCATTCCCGCCCGACAGTAATCGTACGCCATAACTGTTCGTATTCTTCCGGTGACATTTTGCCAGATTTTAAGATACGTGGGTTTTGTCCTCTGATTTCCTCCAGGGTATAGCCGGTTACTTGGGTAAACCGGGGATTAACATATTCAATATTGCCCTCAGTATCCGTAATCATGATCAGACCAGGGCTTTGCTCGAAGGCCCGAGATAGTATGCGGAGTTCTTCCTCTCGCCATTGGCGTTGAGTATCTTGAGCATTCTCAGCCAGCAAACGAAAGCTTTGCTCCTTTTCGGCCAGGGTTTCTTCCGCCCGCCGGCCCTGTCGCTGTGTTTCCTTTTCGCGCAGCGCTCGCTGCACAGCCGGACCTAACCGGGAGAGGCGGTCTTTCAAAACGTAGTCGGTCGCTCCTGCTTTGAGACACTTAATTGCTATCTCCTCACCAGGTTGGCCAGAGACAAAAATAAATGGCAAATCGAGGCCACGCTGGCGGCATAACTCCAGCGCAGTTAGTCCCCCAAGGGTTGGCAGGAGATAATCAGCCAAAATCAGATCGTAGTCCGGCCGGTTCAGGCAAACCAGGAATTCTGCTCGGGTTTCTACACGTTCCCATTGGCACACATAGCCAGCTTTTTCTAACGTAGTAATCTCAAGCTCCGCCTCATAAGGGTCATCCTCCAAAATGAGAATGCGTAACGGAGTTGGCATCGTCTTCTCCTTACGTCATGACGCAGCGTAACATGCAGTAAAATATAAAATTCGTCAAAAGGTCTGAATTTGGTCCATAGGCCGGTTGAACAGATGTTAGAGAGTTTAGCATGGCTTTGAAAGAATTACAGGACATAGAACAAAGGATCGAAATACATCGTTTTTATAAGGTACTTTAGGGCAAGATGATCCGGTACCTTTGACCCGCATTTTTTAGTACCTTTGCCCCTACCATTTCATACGCTCATTTTGTATCCTTAAAGTTGTGAAAGTGTTTTTGAAAGTATGTTGATGATGCAGTGTATTATGACACTGCTTCCTTAACAATAGTATAAGGGCTTTTGAGGGTCACCACAATAGAGTAGAAAGTACTAATAACCTGCTCACACCTGCACTGCGCACCGGCGCACGTGTTATCCCGTTCCCCCTTAGCTAGACAATCACCCCTGATTGCTCATCCCCAACCCCTGCTGAATATCCACCTCTATCGATATAGGAAACCGATTTGTTTGACATCTCCCGCCTCCACGCTTGCCTAGCTTAAGAGCCGTCTGGTCACGGACCAGACGGGAGCAAGGTAAAACGTAAAGCGTAAAACGTAAAATCAAGGCATAGATAAGTCATTACGCTTCACGTTTTACGTCACTTGCCCTGTGGGTTCACGAGTTGGCTAGCGACATCAAGCGGAAGTTACTTTTTACCCCGCTGGCAAGCCAAATTCTGGTTCTGTGTACTCAATGTTTGACAGGACATAGCTAGGTGGTTACAATTTTCCTAATTATCAAGCCTAACTTTTAATACAAAAGGACTGCCTTATGAAGCATCTACCACGATCGATCATCGCTTTACTCATTGGTCTAACAATATTCTATAACATCGAAAGAGTAGACATCGGAAAAGAGAATCTCGTGGATATGCGATCATTCGTCTATATCGTCGGGATTCTGGCTGTTATTTCGATCATCATGATACCAGTATTGCGACGTCATCCGGTTCATATCTCGTTGGGCTTGTGGATTGGGATTTATGTCTTGGGCCAATTGCTGTTTTTTAATGAACATTCCCTGGTAGGGGGCGTCTATACTTATCTCTTCATTACCGAAGTGGTGCTACTGTCCATCTTGATCTGGCTGGCACACCATCTTGCACATCACTTACTTGACTTTGAAAAAGCAGTCAAGAATATTACATTTACAGACAGCAGTGGAAAAATACGAAAGTTGGACGAAGCGACTGAGGACATACAAACGGAAATGTTCCGCAGTCGGCATAGTAATTCCCCCTTGAGCATCATCCTTGTTCAACCTGAGCCGGGATCCATTCAAACTGCCTTGCATCGCGCAGTTCAAGAAGTACAACAGGCGATGCTGAATAGTTATGTCATCAACAGTATGGCTCAGACGCTTACCAAGTATCTACGGCGTACAGACATGATCCTGGAACAGCGTGATCAGGATCGGTTTATAATTTTCTGCCCGGATACAAATGCGGCAGATTCGGCACTGCTGGTTGAATACGTCAAAAGTGTGGCCACAGAACAGCTTGGTGTCTCTGTTGCTTGTGGCGTGGCCACCTTTCCCGATGAAGCGCTGACATTTGAAGAGATGGTGCACCAGGCAGAGTTCCATCTCGATCATCTAAATAGTAGTAGTCCTTTAGGTTCCGAACCCACCTCTGCTGTGCCAACATAGATAAGTCGTATCTTCTAGAAAAAGGAAAGCCTGTTCACTATTTTAGAGTAGTATTTACAACCTTTGGAAAATTTAATGACACACAAATACATTGTAACAGACCCAACGATAGCCAGTGGTGCGCCTATTATCTATGGCACCTCAGTAACAGTTGATGAAGTTCTGGGCTGTGTTGCGGCGACAATTCCCGCAGAGGTTACAGACCAGCTTGGTCTAGAGTTGGCCGATGTAAAAGCCGCGTTAGAGTATGCTGCTACTGTAGTACACCAGCAAGCCAAACTGGCAGACGAAGAGCAATCATTGGGCAATGAAGTCGCTTCTGACCAGGAAACCGTAGAACTGGACCTGAAGAAAATCTTGGCGGTAGACGACGACAAAAATAATCTCTTCTTGATACAACATATGTTTAAGGACAGTGGATTCACGATTAGTACGGCCTCCAATGCTGAGGAAGCCTTGATTAAGGCCCGGACCGAATTGCCTGTCCTGATTATTAGCGATGTTCAAATGCCAGGCATGGACGGTTTTGAGCTGTTGACAACCCTTAAAACTGATGAGCGAACCAAAAACATAGCGGTGATCTTGGTCACCGCTCATCACCGTGGTTCCAAGCGGGTTAGCCAGGGGCTGGTCATGGGAGCCGATGATTACATTTATCGCCCCTTTCTGCGTAACGAGTTCATGTCGCGGGTAGGAGCGGTGATACGGGTTAAGTGGGCTGAAGCAGAAACACGGCGGCAGGCGCGGGTTGTGGCCCGGCGTAATAAGGGGTTAAAATTGGTGAATGAACTGGCCCTGGCTGTCAATTCGTCGTTGGATTTGCAAGAGATTTTTGCCTCGGCCATGCAAAAGCTGTCCCAATTGTTAGATGTTGACGCTGTTTCTTTGCTTTTATTAAACGATGAACAGCAAAATTGGATATGTGTTGATATCTCATCCCGTACGGGAGAGCGGGTTTCAGCCTCTCTTGGTTTTAGACCCGAGGAAGAAATCACTGACGGAATGCTTCAAGAGCAGGTTCCCATCCTCGTCTCCAATATTCTGAATGACCGCTATGGTGATCTTGGGCTAGATTCTCCTTATGATGCAGATACAATCCAATGTATCCCAATGCTCAGCAAAGAGCAGATTATCGGGGCGATAGCCATCGTCAATAGGGATGAGAGCTCCTTCGACGATGCTGATTGGGTACTGTTACATTCTGCGGCCGGCATCATTGCTGTGGCCGTGGAAAATGCGCACTTGTTAGCAAATGCTCAGCAACAGGTGGATGATTTGATTGCCCTCAACGAGATTGGGCGGGCCCTGACCTCAACACTGGACCTGAACCAAATTTTGAAACAAACCACCTTACTGGTGCAAAGGGCGCTTCAAGCCGAAGCAACTTCGTTATGGCTTTTGGATGAGCCCACTCAAGAGTTGGTATTAATTGCTGCCTCTGGTGTTGCCACAGATGTTGTAACTGGCTTTCGTTTGTCCATTGATGATGGCATTGCCGGCTATGTTGCCCGAACGGGTGAGTCTTACATTTCAGTCGACGTATCCGATGACGAATACTTCTATGAACACGTGGCCAACCTGAGTAATTACAAGCCCCGTTCCATGTTGTGTGTACCGGTGCAGGTCAAGGATCAGGTTATCGGGGTGCTGCAGGCCCTCCACCAGAACGTGAACTGGTTTAACCAGAGCCATCTGCGCTTATCCTATCCGGTGGCCAATTTTGTCAGCATCGCTATTGAAAATGCCCGGCTCTTTAATGAGGTGCAAGAATTTAGCCAACACCTGGAACAAATGGTGGCAGAACGGACCAGGGAATTGGCTGAGGAAAAAGAGAAAACCGAAGCCATTCTGGCCAGTATGGCCGACGGCTTACTGGTGTTGGATGCCAAAAATCGCATCTTAACCGCCAACACGGTGGCCGAAGACATGCTTGACTTTCGTTTGAGCGAGTTATGGGGACGGCCTATTGAACCAGAACAACTGGAAAATCCACTGTGGCGTTGTATCAGCGATATGGTTAGTAGTGCCAAATTGACCGTTAACGTCTCGGTGGATGTACCGACTGCCAAAAATGGGTCGGTACTCTCGATTCAAGCTCATTCAGCCAAAGTACGGAATGAGGCCGGCCAGGTGATCGGAACCGTTATTGTCTTGAGCGACATCACCGCCCTCAAAGAAGTAGAACGTATGAAGGCTCGCTTTATGGCAGGGGTGACCCATGAACTCAAGACCCCTCTCTCTATCATCCGGTTACATTCTAAAAATCTACTAACCTATTACGACCGCTTGCCTGACCAAAAAAGAAATGAACTACTGAACTCAATTCAGGGCCAGGTCAAGCTGTTAGAGAAGTTGGTTAGCAGTATTCTGGAGCTTTCGCGTCTCGATGCCGGTATGATTGAGATCAAGCGCCAACCACTTAACCTGGTGGAGTTGATTGATCAGGTAGTGGCCGACTTACGTTCCCTGGCTGAGGCAAAACCGGTTGCCCTACACTGGCAAAAGCCAGGCACAGATGTAGGCATCCAAGCAGATTCAGATCAATTGGAGCGAGTGATCCGCAATCTGATTGACAATGCCATTAAATATACTCCGGCCAGCGGTTCTATAGAGATCCAAACTTTCTCAGAATTGGTAGATGGTCAGGTCATTGTGGGGATTCGAGTTGCCGACACCGGTATTGGTATTCCATCAGAGGACCAAGCACGGGTATTTGATCGTTTCTATCGAGTCGACCCTTCCCACACCCTGCCTGGCACGGGTTTGGGTCTGTCGATAGTGAAAGAGATTGTTAATGCCCACGGCGGCGATGTGCAACTGGAAAGTACCCCTGGGGTAGGCAGCACATTTGTGGTCACGTTGCCCGGTATGACTTCTTGAGCTTTGACTGAAGATTATTCAATTTAATCTCATTCTTACCTTATATCTAGCCTTGACCGGTTCTGGGCAGGATTTAGGTTACATATAGGGCTGATATAGCCAAAGGAAAGGATATGAATACGACAAAACAGAACAACCAAGGCTACCAAGCCTTAATCATGGTGATTGATGACAACCCTGAATTTCTGAGCGGCATTACATTAACTTTAGAGATGGAAGGTTTCAAAGTGTGGACGGCCACTGATGGGCAACATGCTTTGGACGAATTACAGAGTGCCCTCCAACAAGGTCAAACGGGAACGGGAATGGAACGGCTGCCCGATCTAATCCTGGCGGATATTATGATGCCGGTTATGGATGGCTACGAATTTTATGAGCGGGTGCAGGCCAACCCATACATGAATCACATTCCCTTTATTTTTCTTACCGCCAAATCCAGTGATGAGGATATCCGGTATGGCAAAGAACTGGGTTCTGATGATTATCTACCCAAACTTTATCCACCTGAGGATATCTTGGCCAGCATTCGAGGCAAACTAAAACGTGTCAAACAACGACGGACCCTGATGGCCCGACTGACCGGGGATTCCGATCAGCCCCTAAAGGGCGGCCTGGTTATTGCCATCGCAGTCGTTGGTGCGCTTATTCTCATCGCTTTTTGCCTGGGGGCACTATTGCCGCTACCGTGGGGGTAACAGGAATTTGTTTCAATTTCTAACTTTTTTCTAACTATATTCAGATGGATTTATTATCAAATGTAGCTAAACTAACCTATGCTCAAAGTGGGGAAACAGGTGTCAATACGACCTTCGTGAAGAGCAAGAGTCCTCTCCTTCTCTGAACCACGATGGTTAAAACTGCAAAACCACTGATTTGTTTCAATTTCTAACTTTTTTCTAACTGCATTCCTATGGATTTATCATCAAATGCAACTAAACTAACAAGTGTCCAAAGCAGGGTAACAGGCATCAATACAACCCTGGTAAAGAACAAGGATACTCCAACTTCTCTAAACACAACCTGGTTTACCTTTAGGCGAACTATCCTTACCCAACACCCGTGGTTGGATCGTGTGGCCCCCGAGCAGCACCTTTTGCGTGGTCGATCATACTTAATTGCCAAACGGATGATAGATATCCTGCTTGTTCTGCTAGCTATGCCAATGGTTCTACCTATGCTCATTTTGTGCGCTATCTTAATCAAAGTAGAAGACCCACGAGGTTCAATCTTTTTTATCCAGCAACGCACCGGTAAGAACGGCCGACGCTTTGGCATGTATAAATTCCGAACTATGGTACACAATGCCGAAGAACTGAAACACCAGTTGGCTCACCTTAATGAACTGCAATGGCCAGATTTCAAAATCACGAATGATCCGCGTATTACCAGAGTTGGGCGTATCTTGCGAAAAACAAGTCTCGATGAACTGCCCCAATTACTAAATGTTTTGAAGGGAGATATGAGTTTGGTTGGCCCACGCCCCACCTCATTTAGTGCAGAGACATACGACCTGTGGCAAACGGAACGGCTGGACGTGACTCCAGGAATCACCGGTTTGTGGCAAATTATGGGACGAGCCTCGATGGAATTTGCGGAACGGGTCTATCTTGATGTTATTTATATTGAGCGTCGTAGCCTGTGGCTAGATATTGAAATTCTGATACGAACGGTTTTTTCCGTACTTGCCCAGCGGGGGGCCCATTGAGAAAACAGAATTTTGCCCACATAATGCCTTCTAAGGGACAAGCCTTTTTTCGATGGGGCAACATTTTTACAGATACCAGATCACTAATGGTATATAAAGATATCAACCCCCAAAATAGCAAAAAACTTAGGGTGGTTAGATAGAATATGCAAATTCAACAGTATCTCCGAATCTTGCGGGAGAGTTGGTGGATTGTCGTGGCTGTGCTGTTGGTAAGCACGGGGGGAGGGATAGCTTATAGTTATTCTCAAACACCCATTTACGAGACAACGGCTACTTTTGTGGTTAACCCCAGTATGCGTATCGCCGAGACTTATGACAAGTTGTACAGTCTCGACACGCTCGGGGGCCGAACCAGTCTGGCCACAACCTACGCTAATGTCTTGAAAAGCCGGGTCATCGTCGAGGCGGCCGCCACATCGCTTGGCCTGCCCCTCGAAATGTTGGAGGGCTACGATATAAATGCTGTCGTACTGCCTGACTCCAGCGTTTTATTGCTACAAATTCAGGGACCATCACCATATTTGGCAGCCGACCTGACTAATGCTATCGGCACTGTTGGCCTGGATTACATCAGCAATCTCCAAGAAATCTATGAATTGCGTCGTCTTGATCAGGCGGTGGTTGAACTCGAGGCTATCTCTCCCAATCACCTCGTAGATGTCGCATTGAGTGTTATCGTTGGCTTGGCCGGTGGCGTGGGCTTTGTTATCCTGCGCCAATTCTTAATGCAATTATTCGGTGGCGAGCAGCAACTTTCAATGTCGGCCCAGTCGCTGACCCCCTCGATATCTGGAGTTGATGAAGAAGATGTACTGCCTGGTGTATACTCTCTTGATTTGACAGAACGAGATAAATAGGATGTTGGACACAAAACATCCCTTCAAACTGACTTCTTTCCAGGTCAACCTAATTAGCCTGCTCGTTGTAGGAACAGTCATAGCCGTCTTGTTGGTGATTGGTATCGGCTACCGCAGCAGCCGTATTGGCCTCTTTGCCGTGGGTGGCATGATGGCCGCCGGGCTGGCCGGGGTTATTTTTTTCCGGCCCCAGATAGGTACCTATGTCTTGGTAGTGACCATCATCACCAATGTGTCGGCTATTCTGACCGATATGGGCTTGCCTGGCGTCAATAAACCGCTGGTAGCCCTGACCTTCGTTAGTGTGATGGCAGCTCGTCTCTCCCGTCATCGCTCCTTTGAACTGAAACGTGTCGAATGGTTTATGTTGGCCTATGGCGGAGCCTGGCTGGCCTCTGCCTTTGTAGCCAGTGACCGGGGCCTTGGTATTGAGCATGTCATTGACTTTGTCAAAGATTTTGTAATTCTCCTCTGTATTGTCTACTCGCTTGAATCGCGAGATAGTTGGAAACGAGCAATATGGCTGATCATTCTCTCAACAACGTTCCTGGCCACCCTGAGTACCTACCAGGTCATCACCGGCAACTACGGCCAGATCTTTTGGGGATTGGCCACGGTCACGCCCGATGTCACCCAGATGCGCCTGTCTGGCCCACTGGGCGACCCGAACTTTTATAGCCAGATACTGGCGGCGGTCCTGCCGCTGGCCCTATACCGCATCCTGAATGAACAGAAGCTTGCGCTCAAGTTAGTGGCCGGGGGTTCGGCGCTTTTGCTTGTCTTCACCATTCTGAACTCGTATAGCCGGGGAGCCTTTCTGGCTATGCTCCTGACGATGCTCCTGATCGCCATTGAACGGCGCGTTAAGTTCTCGTTGATTTTATTGGTGGTCCTATCAACATTTGTCATGATGCAGTTCCTGCCAGAGGGTTATACGGAACGTATGGAAACCCTGACTGCTTTTACCAATAAAGAGAGTAAAGGTGTCCACGAGGATGCCTCATTTCGAGGCCGGAGCAGTGAGATGATATCAGGGATACTCATGTTTGCTGACCATCCCTTCCTGGGTATTGGCATTGGCAACTATGAAATAAACTACCAGGATTACGCTATGCGCCTTGGGCTGGAACACCGCACCGAGGATAGACAGGCCCATTCTTTGTATTTAGAGATGGCGGCTGAGACAGGCTTACTTGGTTTGGTAACCTTTGTCGGTTTATTTGGTTCGTTACTGATTGGGTTCATCAAGGCACGCCGGAAGTCGAAAAGCCTTGACAAAGATCCCGACTGGTCAATTTGGCTCACCTCCCTGCAGATGAGCCTTAGCTCTTATCTGGTGACGAGTATATTTCTGCATGGTGATTACATTCGCTATTTATTTCTATTTGTAACGATGGGAGCGGCTGCTATCCGTCTGAGCGACTCTAACGTGAAATCGGTACAGTCCCAGTTATTATAAGGAAGAGATTAACAGTCAATGAACTCCAACACTTCTGCACCAGACAATGGACAAATCGCTCGTAAATCCGTCCACGGTATTTTTTGGAATTATGCCTCATTTGGCCTGGGTAAGGCCCTGATTTTCGTCACCACGGCTGTTTTGGCCCGCCTGTTGACCCCGGATGATTTTGGTATTGTAGCTTTTGCTACCCTGGCGGTCAGTTATTTATCGATACTTAAAGACCTTGGCCTGGGGGCAGCCCTGATTCAACGACGCCAGGATGTGGAGGAAACGGCTAACACTGTTTTTACCCTCAATTTGTTGCTGGGGGCCAGTCTGACCTTGACCGCTATGGCCATTGCTCCCCTGCTAGCCGTGTTCTTTCGAGAGCCACTAATCATACCCGTTTTGCGTTGGCTGAGTTTCACCTTTGTCCTCAATGCCCTGGGCTCAATCCATGTAGTGCGCCTTCAGCGCGAGTTGGAGTTTCGCCGCAAACTAATTCCCGACCTGGGTCGCTCTATATTTAAGGGCGCCGTCTCAATTGGCCTGGCCTTGGCCGGCTTGGGGGTCTGGTCGCTGGTCATAGGCCAATTGGCCGGCGTCTTGGCCGGGATAATTTTGGCCTGGGTGGTTTTCCCCTGGCGGCCGCGTCTCAGCTTCAACACTAAATTAGCCACCGGTCTATTAAGGTATGGACTGTCTGTGGTTGGGGTGGATGCGATGACGATTGCCACAGACAACCTGGATTATCTCATCATTGGGCGTGTGTTTGGCAATACAGCCCTGGGTATTTACACCTTAGCCTTCCGCTTGCCTGAACTCTTGGTACTAAACCCCTTGTGGGTGATGGCCGGGGCCATCTTCCCGGCTTTTGCCACCGTCCAAGATCAACCAGAAACACTGCGCCGTGGCTTCTTATCCACGGTACGCTTCGTGGAGATACTCAGCGTCCCCCTATCTCTGGGCTTAATGTTGGTGGCTGATCCCTTGGTGCGGGTAGCTTTTGGCGAGCAATGGCTGACCGCCATCCCAGTCGTACGTATCCTGGCCCTTTTTGTCCTGGCACGTTCCATCGGCTTTAATGCCGGTGATGTTTATAAAGCGATCGGACGTCCCGATATTCTGGTAAAGTTGGAGTTGTTGAACATGGCTGTGTTGGTACCAGCTCTTTGGCTTGGTTCCTACTTTGGACTGGTGGGCGTAGCGGTTGGCCACCTGGTGGCTAGCCTGGTCCGTATGGTGGCGGATCTGGTAGTTGCCGCCCGATTTATAGAGGTCACTTTGAAGGACATCTTGCTTCAACTCAAACCATCCTTTTCAGGCGGTTTGGCCTTAATACTGCTAACCTGGCCCAGCCTTTATCTAACAGCCAATGCCCTGCCCCTGATACGCCTGGTCATAGCCATAATTGCTGGAGCGGCCGGTTATCTGGGTGTCTTATGGTTACTGGAGCGGGAATCGTTATTGCGGATAGGTCGCATCATCGGCTTACCTGGTTTAGACCAGAAATCATCATCCCCAGTTCTTGTCCTTAATCCTTCGTCCGATGTTGATGCTGGCTAATAATTATTCTTTATTGAAAGTAGATCACTAATGTATATACAACGTCACAAAGCTATTTTAATTGGATCCGTTATTTTACTGTTTCTTTTATTGCGGTCTATCGGGGGACAACCAAGCTACGCTCAAACGCCTGAACCGGTCGCCTTACCTACAGAAGTGGCCGGTACCCCCCTGCCACTGCCCCGGGCCACGGCTACGCCTCTTAAGCAAAGCCTCCCCGGTGAAGTAACCAGTACCCTAACACCACCGCCATTACCCCAGGCTACCGCCATTCCTGAGCAAACCCCGCCCGGTATAACTAAGGTTACCTTTGCCCAACTCGGCCAGCCAACTTTCGAGTTGCGCTCCGCCGTGGATCAGCAATTGCTCACTTTTGAGGTTCCCTATCGCTGGGCCATAACCGGAGACGAGAGCTACATTGAAGTGCATTATGATCTGCAATACGAAACGTTTGACATAACCTCCTCGACCGGAATAGGAGTTGTCGACGTGGTGGTAAATGTCTACTTTGACGACATATTGATTGCTACCTTCACGCCCGTTGAAGGGTCAAATCAAGTAGCGCGCGTTCCTATCCCGCCGGAGGCAGTTAGTGACCCCAGCCAAAACGAGCATGAAATAAGCTTTACTTACTTCAGCGGGAATTGCAAGGAAAATCAGGATCGATCGTTACTTGTAATCCACGACCACTCCTTTATTCACTTCAAATACCAGCTTTTGCCGCTGCAGATTAATTTAGCCGATTTTCCCCGTCCTCTGGCACAAAATCTCTTTACGCCAGAATCAATCTTGATCATAATACCCGACCAGTATAGTGACGCCGACCTGGCGGCGGCTGCCTCAGTAGCTGCCGCTATGGGCCAGCGTACGTTTGGTCATGTAATTCCTGATCTAATTACGGCTGCTGAGGCCACACCAGAGCGGCTGGCTAATACCAGCGCCATCATCATCGGCCGGCCTGATGCGAATGCCTTCTTGTCAAATCTCTACCAACGCCATCGCCTACCAACCACCCTGGTCACCGGTGATTCCCTTATCGCCGGTCCGGCTAACCAGCCGCTCTCCCCTGACGATGGCGTACTACAAGAGATTCTTTCTGACTTTGGCAATAACCACGTTTATCTCATCGTCACTGGAGCCACCGATGTAGCTGTTTCTCGTGCTGCACGGGCTCTGTCAGTGATCACCCCGCGTTATGGCTTTGATGGCGATTTGGTCATTATTGCAGATTTTTATGAAACCGTCTCTGAAGCGATCCAACCAACCGACACCTTTAATCTGGCTGACTTCGGTTTTACAGATACTACTTTTTACGGTATCAATTCTCACAAGGCCTCCGTTAACTTTTTCATTCCAGCCAATTGGCGCATGGGAGACAACCCTACCCTAACCCTCTCCTACATTCACGCAGCCACTCTGCAGTCAAATAGTTCTGGCTTCACAGTCAAGCTGAATAACAACCCCGTCGGCAGTGCCCCCATTGATGAAACGATTCTGGGAGAGCGTCAGGTGCTCATCAAATTACCAACCGCTGACTTGAAACTGGGTACCTACAATCGCCTGGATTTTGAAGTTACCATAGATATGGAGTTGCCAGAATGTACGTTGCCTGAATTGGACCTGGCCTGGCTGCGCATCAACCAGACCAGCCAACTGCACCTGCCCCATACAGAGACAGAGGAAATGGATGCTTCCGCTTCACTCAAAAACCCGCTTGCCCCCTTTGCTTCGCACCAGGATTTGAGCAACGTGTGGTTTTCTCTCCCCGAAACCCCGACTCAGGCGGAGTTAGTGGGCATGGTTTGGGTGGCTTCATGGCTGGGCAACTTGAGCGGTGGACCAGGTTTTGCCCCTCAAGTCTCCCGCGGGGCAATCGACGATACAAGCCAACTCATCCCATATCATATGATCGCTTTTGGTCGCCCAACGAACAATCCTATCATCGCTATGCTAAACGAGCAGTTGCCCCAACCATTTGTGCCAGGTGAAGATACGTTGCGCCAGCAGGCCGGTAACGTGGTTTACCGTCTGCCTTACAGTTTTAGCACCGGATTATTGCAAGCTTTGCCTGCTCCCTGGAATCCTCGGAATGCGGTACTGGTAGTGACTGGCACAACCCCAGAAGGCGTGGCGTGGGCCATCAATACCCTGACCGATGATAAGATTTACTATGAATTGCAGGACGATGTCGCCTTTATACGTGCAGATCGTTTTGAGACATTTAACTCGGCAAAATTCATCCACAGTCCTCTTCCAGCCGCAGTTGAGGCCATTACAGAGGCAGGGGAAGAAGTAGCCCTGGAAATTGTCGCGACAGTACCTGCCCAATCGACAACGCTTCCCCAAACAGCGTCCGATTCGGCTACATTTATGCCTATAACGTCCGAACCGACAGCTCTGGCCCTAACAACACCCGAACCGACACCCCTCGCCCTCACGGCGTCTGAGCCCATAACTTCCGAAACGAAATCTGAGAGTGCTGTTGACCTCCCTGAACATTATTTGCCTCAAGACACCTCTCTATCGACGGCAGTGATTGGCCTGATAATTGGACTGATAGGGGTAGGCCTGGTGATAGGCGTTGTGGGGATTACTTTTAAGAGTCGCCAAAAAATATGGGATTATTTATTGGCATGGCTTCAGAGATTTAAAAAATCAAAATGACACTTCAGGTACGAGACCAAGCAAAATGAGCGAGTGATCTGACTTCGGGACTTACGCCAATCTAAAAATTATTGAACCAAGAACAAGAACTAATCTATGACACAAACCGACCGCATTCGTATCGTAATGCTAATTGACTCTTTGGGGCTAGGCGGGGCAGAGCGATTGTTGACTATCTACTTGCAACACTTTGACACAACTCGTTTTGAGCTTCGTGTCTGTGCCTTGCAAGTTCGAGAGGATAATCCAATTGCAACTGACATCGGACAGTTGGGCATTCCTGTCGATTTAGTGCCTGTGCATCACCTTCGTGATCTGGCTGGCCTGCCACGCCTGGTGCGTTACTTGCGCCGGCAACGAACCGACCTGCTCCACACCCAGTTGGAATTTGCCGATACCCTGGGCAGCATTGCCGCCAGAATGTTGAACATTCCTGCCGTCTCTACCCTACACACGTTTGAGAATCCGTCCAAAGGCAGTCGTACCTACTGGCGACTAAAATTGAGATGGTGGCTGTTAGGGCATTTCTGTCAGCAAGTGATTGCGGTCTCAGAAGGAACTCGCCAGCACTACATTCGGATGGGTGATCTCAAGCCCGACAAAGTCATCACTATATACAATGGCATCGACCTGTCTCGTTTTACGTTCCAGAATGAAGCCGAGCGACTTGCAAAAAGAGAGGCGCTTGGCATCCCACCAGAAGCGCCATTACTCACTACCGTGGCCGTCTTGCGGCCTCCTAAGGGTATCCAATACTTAATTGAAGCCCTACCGGCTATTTTAGAAGCTGTCCCTGAAACATACTACCTGGTTGTGGGCGATGGCCAGCATAGGCATACCCTTAAAGAGTTGGCCCGGGCCCATAAGGTCACAGACCGGATAATCTTCACCGGAGTACGTAACGATATTCCCGATCTATTGGCAATCAGCGATCTGTTTGTCTTGCCCACCCTGGGCGAGGCTCTGCCAACGGTTCTGGCCGAGGCAATGGCCGCCCAAAAACCCATTGTCGTCAGTAACGTGGGAGGCGTACCGGAAATGGTCGAGCATGGTCGCAATGGACTCCTGGTCCCCCCGGCTGATCCTGCCAGGCTGGCTGAAGCTTGCCTGCAGTTATTACAAAATCCCGACCAGGCACACGCTATGGGTCAAACTGGTCGGGAGATTGTTGAGCAACGATTCAACATTCGTAAACAAGTGCAACGTCTAGGCGACCTTTATCAGGAAATCCTGGCCAGGCACAGAAAGCGAAGAGACTGATGAGATTGAGAAACCAGGTTTTTTGTTGTCTGAACAAACCAAAATAAAAACCTGTGAAAAACCTGGTTTCTGGTTTGCAATCAGAAAGTGAAGAGACTAATGAGATTATTCGTCGTGGAACCGCTTGGTACTGGAGGTATGATCCATTACGCTTACCAGCTCTGTACAGCCCTGGCTAACCAGGGAGCAGACGTCACCCTGGTCACTGCCCACAACTATGAACTGGATGCTTTCCCCCACAACTTTACCGTTGAAAAACAAATGCAGTTGTGGCAGATGTTCGATCCGACCTCCGGTCAACTACAACAACGTGGGCCTCTGGCCCGGGCCTGGCGCAAACTACGTTGGACTATAAGACGGGGAGTACGTGGGGCCAGGCTTATTGCCCAGTGGATACGCCTGACCAACTATTTACTAAAACAGCAACCCGACCTGATCCAATTTGGCAAGATCAATTTCCCCTTCGAGGCCCTGTTTCTGGCTCGCCTGCGGCGGCGGGGACTTATCCTGACCCAAATTTGTCACGAGTTTGAGTTACGCGAACGGAGCGGTGGACCATTGACCAGCCTGGCTAACCAACTCTACGCCGGCGTTTATGACAATTTTTCCATCATCTTCTTTCACGCTGACAGTAACAAGCAACGCTTTTTATCACTCTTCCAGGTCCCTGTCGAGCGAATGCATATCATTCCCCACGGCAATGAAAACATGTTTCCTGCCTCTGCTGATGGCGACAAAACCAAGCTGGACTTGCAGCAGCGTTACAACCTCGATCCAGATGACCCAATTGTCCTTTTCTTCGGCACCATCACCCCCAGCAAAGGTCTACCTGATCTTTTGCAAGCCTTTGCCCTGGTGCATCAACAAAACAGCCGGGCCAGGTTACTTGTAGCCGGCTTCCCAACCAAGCACATTGATATGAAAGAGTTGCAACGTATGGTGGCTGATCTCGGTATCTCGGAGGCGACGACCTTTGACCCACGTTATATTCCTATCGAGGAAGTTGCCCCGCTGATGGAACTGGCCAGGGTCGTTGTCTATCCCTACCGCAATAGCACCCAAAGCGGCGCTTTGCAGGTCGCCTATGCTTTTGGCCGGCCTGTTATCGCCACCACAGTCGGAGGCTTACCAGAGGCCGTTGAGAATGGACGGAGCGGTTTTTTGGTACCCCCTGAATCTCCGCCAGAATTAGCCACGGCCGTATTGCAGCTCGTTGATAATCCCCAACTCGCCGCGGAGATGGGGGCATATGCCAGGCATCTATCTGAAACTCGCTACTCATGGACACCGATTGCCGGCAAAATATTGGCCGTTTATCGTGATCTACTGGCTGAGGAGGTTTAAAAAGTATGATGGTCTAACTATATGTTAATCAGACTGCCCTCACCTCGGCAAGCCAAGCAACCTCGGTATACCCATCACTTTGGCTGCGAAGCGGGGCAGGGTATCTTTATGATGTAGAAAAATGCGCCGGATGGCCATAGGGGCCTGTCGCACTTCGCTCAAACGCGCTGGCCCTGGCACAAGAGTAAAAGCAGCCTCAATACCAACCTGTTGCAGCATAGCTTGGAGCGCCGGGCTGAAATCTGTAGGCTGGCCATTAGGATAGGCGAAGGCAGTCACCGGTCGCTCTATCTCCGCCTCGATGCGTGCCTTGGAGCCTGTCACCTCCAGGCGAGCTTGCTCCAAAGACACACGAGTCAAAATGGGATGGCTTTCGGTATGGGCCCCCATCTCTATGCCGGTTGCCACCATCGTACGGACCTGATCCCAGGTCAGGTGCAGCCCGGCAAAGGCATCCCCCGCTACCGACAGGCCAAGGGCCTGAGGCAGTTGCCTGACCGCGGTCCACTTCTTTTCGTCAGGCAGCCTTTTTAGGCCGGCTAACCAGTTTGACATGACCGCCGTTCGACTTTTCTCATCATACCACGTTTGTCGGCCGGCCAGAGGCAAATCGGCTTCATTTTGAGAGGTATGGTAGAAGCAGTAAGCAATCAGGTCCCAGAAAAAAGGTGTACTTTTACCAATATAATCCGTCGCTAAAAAGATTACCGCCGGCAGGTTTCGCTGCTGTAAAACTGGCAGAGCGTGATCCAAATTGTCACGGTAGCCATCGTCAAACGTGATCAAGGCTGGCCTGGCCGGCAGCGACTGTTGGCCCTGAAGCCAGGCCACCACCTGACCGGCCGAAACAATGTTAAAGCGCCGGCGCATAAAGTCCATTTGCGCCGCAAAAGCAGCGGGGGTAGCGCTGACATTGGGCTTGAATGTATCGAAGCCTGGCCCATTCGGATCCGCGATCCGATGATAGGCCAATACCGTCAACCGGTTGGGCCACAGGCTATGGAACACATCGAACAGGCCCAGCCGCAAGAAGAGTTTCAACAGTTTCTTTGAGGTTTTTTGAGGGGAAGGAGGTTGTAAGTTAGGGTTTGGCAAAATCATTCCCTCCGGGTAAACAAGGTTGCGTCATCGCTACTAGTATACTCCGTGTTGCCTGAGAATGCCAGTCACATCACACGCTCTACCAACTACTAGCCAGAGAAGGAGCATACGATGAAAGACGATAAAGATTTATTTGAGACTCAGATGAAGCAGACGCGAGACATAGTCGAAGTTTCCCCCGCAAAGAACCTGGTTGAAAGCAAAGCCGAGCATCCTGACCAACATCCGGTTGATGTGCCCACCCCG
Source organism: Anaerolineae bacterium (assembly GCA_034409055.1). Classification (GTDB taxonomy): domain Bacteria; phylum Chloroflexota; class Anaerolineae; order 4572-78; family J111; genus DAOUMU01. Next base: position 446 of record DAOUMU010000307.1, on the reverse strand, counting down.
GGGGCCACCACCGAAGCCGCCGAGGATTCATATCCCCTGTCACCATTGCAGCAAGGGATACTGTTCTATAGTCTACAGGCCGGTGAATTGGGCGTTTATATTGAGCAGATGATTTTGAGCCTGCACGAAGCGCTGAACGTGACGGCCTTTATCCAAAGTTGGCAAGAACTTGTGGCCCGCCATCCCATCTTACGCACCGCTTTTCAATGGACAAACTTGCATCAGCCCCTTCAGTTAGTCTATGGTCAAGTCGAAATCCCGCTGGAACAGCAAGATTGGCGTGATTTGTCCGCCACCGAGCAAGAAGACCGTTTCCAGACCTATTTGCGTGCTGATTGCAAACGTGGTTTTGATCTGACCCAGCCACCCCTGATGCGCCTGGCCCTCTTCCGCCTGGCCGAGGCCGACTATCGCTGCCTCTGGACGTTTCATCATGCCCTGCTGGA
>DAOUMU010000306.1:0-4296 GCA_034409055.1 Anaerolineae bacterium | reverse complement strand
TTAACTGGCAATTTACACCGGCACTCGCCCGTGATAAGTTCAAACGTTTCTACCCTAAACTGGATCACATTTCAGGATAACTCAGTGCTATATTAACCCATCATAATTTTTTTAACAAAACACTAGTTGTAATACAATTAGGAAGGCAGCACACGCTTGGATACATTAAATGAACTGTTGCAATTTCTGATCAACGCTCTTAGCCTGGGTAGCCTCTATGCCCTGATGGCGCTGGGGCTGGCCATTGTTTACGGCATTCTGCGGCTCATCAACTTTGCTTACGGTGAATTGGTGATGGTTGGCGGCTATACTTTGTTGGTGGTAGGGGCCGGCCCACTGCCGTGGATTCTGGTGGCCGTGATTGGGGTGATGGTGGCTATTATGGCCAGCTTGTTGTTAGAGCGAATCGCTTTTCGGCCGGTGCGTTATGCTTCGGCCAATACCATGCTGATCACTTCTTTTGCCGTCAGCGCCCTGCTTCAGAATGCGGCCCTGCTTTTTGTTTCGCCGCGTCCCAAAGCCGTGCGCCTGCCCGGTATATTTACCGAAAACTTCAATGTGGCCGGCCTGATTATCTCCAAGACCAATGTCCTCACTTTAATCGTGTGTATCGCCCTGCTGGGCTTGCTGACTCTTTTCCTCAAACGAACCCTGTTGGGCATCGCCCTGCGAGCTGCGGCCGACGATTTCACCATGACCCGGTTGCTGGGGGTGCGGGCCAATCGAGTCATTGCCACGGCCTTTGCCATCAGTGGTTGTCTGGCCGGGGTGGTTTCACTCTTCTGGATTGGTCGTATTGGCTCAGTGGTACCCACAATCGGGCTGACCCCGATCCTGATTGCCTTCATTGCCACGGTCATCGGCGGTATGGAAAGCTTGATCGGCGCAGTTGTAGGCGGATACTTGTTGGGCTTTCTGACCGTTGGCCTTCAGATCATTTTGCCCCAGGCCTTATTAGATTTTCGGCAGGCCTTCACCTTTGCTATTGTCATCCTGGTGCTTCTATTCCGGCCTCAAGGTTTGATCAGGGGGACCCGATGAACTCTAATTCGCCACTCCCAAAATTGAGGCAACGCCTCTTTCCAACGGCGGTGCTGGTCGTGCCCCTCCTGATCCTGGCCATCGTTGTGGACTTATTCGGCAGCACCATTATCGAGCGCATTGTCACTGTTATGTTCATCAATCTCATCCTGGTGCTGGGACTGCAAATGTTCACCGGCAACTCCGGGGTCCTTTCCTTTGCCCACATTGGCTTTATGGGCATTGGCGCATACGGTTCCATTCTGTTCTCCATGTCCCCCCAGGATAAGGCCCTGGCCCTGCGCAAACTCTACCCCATTCTGACCGAGGTTCACCTGCCGTTCTGGCCCTCGTTGCTGATTGGAGCCGGCATTGCTGCCCTGGTCGCCCTCGTCATCGGCTTTCCCCTGATGCGCCTGTCCGGGGCAGCCTCGGTCATTGCCACCTTTGCCCTGCTGGTCATCATTCATGTCATTTTTATCAACTGGGACGAGATCACCAATGGGGCCCGCACGATTTTTGGTATCACCCAATACACAACCCTCTGGATCAGCCTGGCCTGGGCGCTTTTCTTTATCATCTTAGCCTATTGGTTCAAGGAAACATCCCTCGGTTTGAAGTTGCGCGCCTCCCGCGAGGATGAGCACGCCGCGGCCTCTATCGGGGTCAACATTGTGCGGGTGCGCTGGGTGGCCTTTATCCTGAGTGCTTTTGTGGTCGGCCTGGGCGGAGCGCTTTGGGCCCATTTTATCACCTCTTTCTCACCCGTGGCCTTTTATTTAAGCCAAACCTTCTTGATTGTGGCCATGCTGATTATCGGCGGCACCAATAGCGTCGCCGGAGCCGTCGTCGGCACGGTGGTCGTCACTACCATTTTTGAGAGCACCCGTGGGGTCGAGAATGCCATCAATATTGCCCAGGTCCTACCCTTCACCGTTTCTGGATTGACCGAGTTGTGCCTGTCCATCGCCATGATCCTGATCCTCATCTTTCGGCCCGCCGGGGTTATGGGCGGGCAAGAGTTTCGCTGGCCCAGAAAACAGGCCCAAGGCTAAAATTTTAATCGAGCCAACGCACCACGGCCTTCGCCATCAGCTTCCTCGAACATCAACCGGAAAAGGTAAATATTCAATAAAACCGTCATCTGATTAGACAGACTTTCACAATGACACTGATACAATCGGTTAATCCCCAGTCTTTGTCAGAATGTGCTTGATAAAATTGCCACCCTCGTTGCCATCAACATCAACATGCACAATTGTAGCTACCTGTAAGGTCACCATAGCCTGCTTGCCGAAGCATTTCAGCCACTTCAATGGACAAATCCTCATCAATTTTGAATTTTATCGACCTTTCTCTACCCCGGAGACTGGGACAGTCCGCGGTCTGGCAAAACTGACTTTTCCGACAGACTGCTAGCTGCGTTAAATTCCTGATAAACCAGGCGATATCACCGATAAAGTGTAGTGGTTCATAAAATGTTGCAGTCGAAAAAAGCCCCCCCGGCCCCCCAAAGGGGGGTGAAAAGCGCCAAAGTTCCCCCCTCTGGGGGGTTTGGGGGGCCGGGTTGAACTGCAACTAATTCTGAACCACTACAATATCACCGATAAAGCGACTTTTCAGCGGTATCATTTGTCTCAGCCTATTCAGCGGTTCAATCTTGCCCCCAAACTGAAACACACCCGATTGGTATTTGAGCTTGTCCAGAGTTGTGAATATGCAGTATACTATTAAGGCAGTTCCGAAAAAATACCTGTGCCCGGTACGGGTAATTGTCCCAACTCCGTGAACCCGCAGGGCAGGCCCACAGGGCAAGTGACGTGAACCCACAGGGCAGGCGACGTGAAACGTGATGTTTTTACGCCATAAACCCTCACGTTTCACGTCACTTGCCTTGTGGGTTTACGCTTCACGCCGCCGAAAGTTTTGGGATGATTTAAATTTCGGAACTCCCATTATGCAGGCTGCATATCAATAATAGAAAATGATTCCTCCTGACCTTCAAACGTATTTAGAGTAACCTATTATGTCCCAAACCAACAAGCGGTTTGAACGCGCTCACTGCTCATTAATTGCAAGAGGAGATAATAATTATGGATGTCTTACAAAAAACTATTGATGACCTGGTTCCAATTACTCTACAGATATTGGGTTCGGCGGCTATTTTTCTACTTGGTCAGAAGTTGGCTCAGTTAACGGCCAGCGCAGCCAGGAGTTTTTTTAATCGAAAAAATTTTTCGCCTGGTGTAGAGAATATCTTAGGGAAATTGGTCTATTACCTACTGCTGGTGGTCACTATCCTGGTAGCCCTGGACAACCTGGATAGCCCACTCACCGATTCACTCTTTTCAATTCTGGCTTTTGTTATAGTGGCCCTTTTTTATGGATATGGCTGGGAACACCTGGTTAAAATACAGGAGATATTTGTCAGAATATTTGGTGAATATGCCATTGTCAAAGACAATATTAACAATATCACCGCCAATGAAAGGCTCAACCGGCTGAGTCTATTTAACGAGGGGGACGCAGTTGAGGTCGCCGGTGGTGTGGTCGGGACGGTTAAGGAAATCCAAGATTACTACACCATTTTGATCACTTTTGATGGACAAACCGTAATCATCCCCAACACAATGATTACCAGTAATAAAATTATCAACTACAGAGCTGAATCGAATCGCCGTATTGATTTAATTTTTGGAATTGGCTACGACGATGATCTTTTGAAAGCCAAACTGATTTTACAGGAAATTATTAATGGGGTCGATTTTGTTTTAGACGATCCTGCTCCCCTAATTGGAGTGAAAGAGTTGGCCGAGAGTAGCGTTAATTTCTTAGTTCGCATTTATGTAAAAAGAGAAGATTTTGTCCAGGCTACTCTTGAGATCACAGAACAGGTCAAGCTGAAGTTTGATGAAGCCAGAATTGGTATTCCTTATCCGCAACAAGAGATTCATCTGCACCAGGTAAAATAAATTCATAGGAATTTTCTTTATAGTGGCGGTATACTATGGGTGGGCCATTCCGATTGGTATCCATCCTGTGGTTTTTGCTCTGGGCAGCATTGCCAGGAAACCGGGTGTTGTTGGTGAGGAGATCAAAATCCGAGAATATCTGAGTATGACCGTATGAACTGGCTACCGGCTTAAAGTCAATACCCGTGAATGAATTTTTTCTTGAAGGGCAACTGAATTGTAAGATTTGAGCCAATTGAGTATTCTTGGGCAAAACCAAGATAGAGGATAGCGAAATGGAATTTGCAACCATGGCTGCGGCTTT
>DAOUMU010000305.1:0-56854 GCA_034409055.1 Anaerolineae bacterium | reverse complement strand
AAAGCCGCAGCCATGGTTGCAAATTCCATTTCGCTATCCTCTATCTTGGTTTTGCCCAAGAATACTCAATTGGCTCAAATCTTACAATTCAGTTGCCCTTCAAGAAAAAATTCATTCACGGGTATTGTTTTTAAAGGTGCATTATGAAAACGAATTCCTGATTGGACTGAATGCACTGAGGAGGGTTAAAGTCCTAAAAGGGTTTGAGGTGGTAGAGGGACGGGCGGGATGGTTTGAATGCTTGTTAATCAGGTTCTTAGGGGCAAGTTACCGGCAACGGTTACTGTATTTGTATTCATCGGTAACATCAGCACCGCGATTAATCGGTAACATCGTGTCCATTATTTAGAGGTGTTATGTTAACCTTAAGCTGGTCAGGGGCCGTATCGCAAAAATCAACCAAGATTTCCAGAGTGATTTGAGCCGCTACTGGCTTCTTTTTCCAAAACTATCGTCTTTTTGCCCCCTGTTGTGACCAGCGGGCCATTTTCGGGTATAGTTTCCGAGACAAAACAACAGGAGGCACGAAAATGGCTATCGATTGGTATGCCGAGCGCTATCGCTTGCGTCAATTGCGCCAGCAACATCCTGACTGGAGTCAGGTGCGCTTGGCCCAACAGACGGGACACTCCTACAGTTGGGTCAAGAAATGGGTCAAACGTCTGGCACAGGCCGAGCCGGACGACACCCAGGTCTTGCACGGTCACTCCCGCGCCCCACGCCAGCCCAGGCCACCCCTTCAGGCTGAGGTGATCAAGGAAATCTTGACCCTTCGGGATGAACCGCCCTTGCCCCGAACGCCAGGGCCAGAGACGATCAAATACTATCTGCACAACAATGAAGAGTTCAAAGAGGCCGGTTACTATCTGCCCAGTTCCACCTCAACCATTTGGCGTATTTTGGATGAGCACGACCGGATTGACCGCCCCGCCAAGCCGGAGCACACCCCCCTGACCCGAAACCAGCCGATGGAAGGGTGGGAAATGGACTTCAAGGATGTGACGACGGTGCAGTTGGCGCCAGGCCAAAAGCAAATGCATTGGGTCGAAACGCTAAATATTATCGACACGGGCACCTCGATTTTGGTCGACAACCAGGCCCGGACCGACTACAATGCCGAAACGATCATCGACAGTCTGGTGGATACCTGGCAGCGGGAGGGCTTGCCCCGGGTCATGCGCTTTGACCGCGACCCCAGATTTATCGGGTCCTGGGCGACCGATGAGTTTCCCTCGCCCTTGATGCAACTGATGCTGGTCTTGGGGCTCGAAATTGAGGTTTGTCCGCCGCGCCAACCCTGGAAAAAGCCCTACGTCGAGCGTTTCAATCGGACGTACGAATATGAAGGCATCGGCATCTACCAGCCCCACACGTTGCAGCAAACCCACGATATGAACCACGACATCAAATATCACTACAATTACGAGCGTCCCAATCAGGCCCTGACTTGTCAGAACCAGCCGCCCCGCCTGGCCTGCCCTGAGCTGCCCCCTTTACCCCACCTGCCGGACATCGTTGACCCCGACCGCTGGCTCAATTGGGTCGATGGGAAGCTCTTCAACCGGCGGGTGAACGCCGCCGGCACCGTCCAGTTAGGCAAACAACGCTATTACATTCAACGGCAACTGCACAAACACTATGTCAATCTCAAAATCGATGCCCCCAACCGCCAAATCGAGGTCCTCCTCGACGGCCAGCTCATCAAAAGCATGCCGCTCAAAGGGCTACACGATGGCCCGATGGCCTTTGAGCGCTACTTGGCCTTGATCAAGGCCGAAGCGGTGTCCGAGTGGCGGCAGTACAAACGCAAAGCGAAATACTACATCCGTTTGGCCGCCTGACCGACGCTGACCGTTTTGGCTTATTTGTGATAAGGCTCCCCCCCTCCTCGGTGTTGAGGACGCACCGAGGCGGGCTGGCTATGGGTAAATTTGTATTCCAGGCAGCATCCACCCTGGCCTGTGGCCCTATCTGAGCCGGATTTGGGGCTTTGGGGCTGTGATTTGGCCCGATTTTTGCCTTTTTGGCCTCCCGGTTTTTAAGGTACGGTTTCTGCGGACACGATGTTACCGATTAATCGCGGTGCTGATGTTACCGATGAATACACGTGGGCCGGCTGAAGTGAGTGAGAGGATTTTTGGGGAGTGAGGGGCTGGCCTTAGATGAAAAAGCCCCGGATGGGCCGGGGCTTGGGTTAACACCCACATTAAGCCGCCGCCGCGAACACCACCCCAATTGAAGCCGACTTGCGAAACATAACCCGACTCCGCAGGCGAAGACTGTTTGGCTGTTCAACCAAGGCTGCTGGCGCAACTATTTTCAACCTGAACACCACATTAAGAAAAATCGGGCTTCTGGCGGTCGGCTTGAATGTGATTGTTAGATAATATGTAGGGCGGCGAATTTGAGAATAGCGGTCGCTGCGGGTAAGCTCCTTAACAACAATATAAAACCATTTTTCCATAAAAGGAGTAAACCATGGACACAGCGACCAATGATAAGTATAACACAGAAACCTTGCTTTATCTAGCCTTTGAGATGGGCAATAGCCAGTGGAAACTGGGCTTCACCATCGGCCTGGGGCAAGCCCCCCGGCGGCGGACGATCTCAGCGGGAGACTTGCCGCAGTTGCGGGCAGAGATAGGCCGGGCCAAACGACGGTTTGGGCTGGGCCGGGTGGTCAGTTGCTACGAAGCGGGTCGGGATGGCTTCTGGCTACACCGGTATCTGGTGAGCGAGGACATCGAGAATATCATCGTGGACTCGGCCAGTCTGGAGGTCAATCGGCGCAAACGCCGGGTCAAGACAGATCGGGTGGATTTGAAGAAACTGCTGACGATGCTGATCCGCTACCATAGTGGTGAACAGAAGGTGTGGCACGTGGTGCGGGTGCCGAGCGTGGAACAGGAGGATGGCCGCCAGTTACATCGGGAGCTATCCAGCCTGAAAACGGAACGGACCCAACACATCAATCGGATCAAAGGCTTGCTGGTCAGCCAGGGGGTACGGTTGGAGATCAAGAAGGATTTTCCTCAACAGGTGAGCGAAGCCAAATTGTGGGATGGCAGTCCCCTTCCCCCAGGCTTGCAGGCTCGGGTGCTCCGGGAGTTTGCCCGCATGGCGTTGGTCAATCAGCAGATCAAAGAACTGGAGACCGAACGGCGCGAGATCATCCGTACCGCCACCGATCCTCAGACCGAGATGATCCGCCACTTGCTGTGTCTGCGGGGCATTGGCCCCACCAGCGCCTGGCTCTTCGTCAAGGAGTTCTTTGGCTGGCGTCAATTCCGTAACCGCGGCGAGGTCGGGGCTCTGGCCGGTTTGACCCCCACCCCTTATCAGAGTGGGGACGGTTATCGGGAGCAAGGCATTGACAAGGCCGGTAATCGCCACATTCGGGCCATCGCCATTGAGATCGCCTGGGCCTGGTTGCGCTTTCAACCCGATAGCGCCCTCAGTCACTGGTATCAAGAACGGTTCGGCCACGGCAACAGTCGCATACGGCGCATCGGGATCGTGGCGCTGGCTCGCAAGCTCTTGATTGCCCTGTGGCGTTATCTGGAAACCGGCGAAGTCCGGAGGGGGCCGTACTCAAGTCGGCTCGGGTCTGAGCGAAAACGGTCAACTCCGTCTCACCCAGATCTGATCCTGCTGGGGTGAGCGGCCCGTAGTGCGGGCGGGTTGCCCGAAAGGGGACCGATTGTTAGATGGGGCCGCTCACAACGGCGCTTCTCAGTTCGCCCTTGCGCGAAAACATTATGGGGTGTCTGGCCAACACGCGCCAGCACGGATAGAAGCTCGTTCAAGGCAACAGTTGCCTGACGTCAATAGAAGCCCCCAGCGTCATCCGGATCAGGGGGTGAGGTTGAGTGACATTATTTCAACACTAACTCATTTATTTTGACAGCGGCCGTGTCATGCGAGCCGGTTAATTCCCTATTGTCTTTGACCGCTCGACTTGACAAAATCGCCCACATAGAAGCCCGACCTTTGCTTTTATCACGCTACCCGTTCAATATCCTGCAAACATAATCTTGATTTATGCTTAGCTTGTGCCTTGGATCGGGCAACACAGTAGCATCGGGGATATGCATACGTTCGACGATGGCCGACTCTCAACCTATTTTGACTCGATTTCATTTTGCAACCGTTGGCGTACTTGCTCTATATGGGTAGCGTAATCCTTTGCATTTCGATGATTTACTTTGCGGTAAAAGTCTACACATAATTGCATTAGAGGGAGTGCTTGTACCAAATCCCCTCGCTTCTCTAGCAGCCGTCCTAAATGCCAGCTCGCTATCGCCTCGCCATGGATATTTTGCATATCACGGGCAACCTCGATACTTGTTCGATAATACTCAATTGCTTGGGATTCATTTCCCATGTCCGCATAGGCCGTTCCAAGATTATTAAGTACTTCTTGCTCTCCTCTTTGGTTTCCCACTTCACGCGCAATCTTCAGATGTTGCTCATAGTACTCAATTGCTCGCTCTACATCGCCAAGTTGGTGATAGCACGTACCTAAATTGCCAAGCGCTGTGCCTTCAGATTTACGTGCTCCAATTGCTCGCCGGATGACGAGTGCCTCCTCGTAGTGCTTTATAGCTTTATGAATCTCCCCGATCGCCATATATACGTGTCCGAGTACATTTAAGCTACGCGCCTCGTCATATGGTCGTTGAAGGCGGCGTGCCGCTTCCAATGCTGCCGTCAGTTGCGGAAGACGTTCATGCCGTGGATTATAGCGCATCGTCCCGATATAGCCCGTTCCGCGGGCATAAGCGAGAAGAAGTTCATCAACGGCACTGCTGATACCTGCTCGCTCCCGAGCCCACGCCCATCCAGCGTCAATATGGGTACGTTCGCGATCAAAAAGAGCGAAACCCTCATATGTTGCCTCTTGACCTTGCTCATACAAGCTGAATACACGTAGGGCGACCTTTGCGTAATGCTGCGCGTAGCGTAGGTGCACATCGGCGTCTACCAGGCGAGCCGTCGCGAACGCCCGCACGAGATCATGAAGATTGTAACGCTCCACGGTTGCATCCCATTCCACGAGGTTTCGCCGCCGAAGGAGACCAAGTGACTTCTTGATATCACTGTATTCCTCGTGTTCCTCTACAATTGCTTCCGCTGCGGCAAGATCAAAACTGCTCGGGAAAACGCTTATCTGGCAGAGTACCTTTTGGATGTGAGGGTCAAGCACATCGTAGCTAAGTCGAAGCGATGCTTCCACACTGGCTGTAGGATCGTCGGGCATATCGGGATCTCGGAGATAATCAAGGCGTGATGCTTCGAGCTGTGACAGGAAACGATCAACATTGTACGTGTCATCATTGGCCAACAAACTCGCGCTCACACGCAACGCGAGCGGCAGCGCGCCACAAAGATGCGCCAAACGTTCAGCAATAGAGCCGATACGCGGGCAAATTGTGAGCAGCAGAGCTTCAGCCTGATCAAAAGGCAGTCCATCCAAATCTAAAGGGAATAGTCCTGGAAGAGTAAATCGTTGACGGGTAGTGATCAACAGCGCGCATCCTTTTGGGGGGATAAGCGGCTTGGCTTGGGCTGCATCTTTAGCATCATCGGCGACAATCAATACTCGCTTTCCTCGCAGTTTTTCGTAGTATATCCCTTGAAGGGATGCGAGATTGTCAGGGAGCGACGTTTCACGATCGGCGAGGATGTAGATGATATTCTGAAGGGCGATAGTTGGCGAGATGGGATTGTTGCTGGTGCCACGCAGTTCCACTAGAAGTTGACCATCTGGGAATAATGCGCTAGTACGTTGCGCAACTGCAAGGGCGAATTCACTCTTGCCGACGCCGCCCATTCCTCGTACACCACAAATCGCCACCGTGTCTCTCTCTGTGGCTTGTTCAAGGACCTGAACCAGGTCGTTGATCTCTTGTTCACGCCCTGTGAAGTCTGGAACTGGGTCACGGAGCAACCGTGACGTTGCTTCGGTGAGTTGCTCATATAATTCGGCAATCTCTGCCTCTATATCTTCAATTTCCTGAGAAATTTTTGGATCAGCTGATATACCTTGAAATGCCTTTTGCTCTCTGAGGTTTTGCAAACGGCGATTGTGGATGCTTATAAGCTTTTTTATATCATCTGAACGTGGCATAACAAGACCTCGTCAAATTGAACATAGTAAAATTACTCCACGGGACAGCAAATCGGGCTAACGTATTAAGATACTATGCAATGACTTGAAAGTCGAGGTCATCGCAGGTAAGCTCCCACAATAAAGGAGAAAGGAGCTTACTGTGAATTACAGTATACAGGATAGCCCATCTCAGGCCAAACTATACCTGGCTTTTGAGTTGGGCAACCAGGCGTGGAAGCTGGGTTTCAGCGTAGGACTTGGTCAGAGTCCTCGGAGACGAACGATCTGTGCTGGTGATCTGGGGGGGCTTGGCCAGGAGATTGGCCTGACCAAGAAACGTTTTGGCTTAGCTGAGAGCACCCAGGTGATGAGTGGCTACGAGGCGGGCCGGGATGGTTTCTGGCTACATCGCTATCTGCTTGCAGAAGAGATAGAGAACCTGGTGGTTGACTCGGCCAGTATCGAGGTGAATCGGCGAGCCAAACGGGCCAAGACGGATCGGCTTGATGTGGGCAAGTTGCTGAGGATGCTGATCCGCTATGACAGGGGGGAGAAAAAGGTCTGGAGCGTGGTGCGTGTGCCCAGCCTGGCCGCAGAAGACAATCGGCATCTGCATCGGCAGTTGAAGGCCCTGAAAGGAGAGCGGAATCGGCATATCAATCGGATCAAGGGGTTGTTGGTTGGACAAGGGGTGCGCATGTCAGTCGGCTCGGACTTTGTGGAAAAGCTGGGGACGGTCCGCTTGTGGGATGGGTCAGCTTTACCGGCCAAGTTACGGGCTCGCTTGGAACGGGAGTATACTTGTCTGAGGTTTACCGATCAACATATCAAGGAACTGGAAACAGAGCGCCGGGCGGTCATCCGCACGTCGGATGATCCCAGCGCAAAACAGATACGCCAGTTGCTGCGGCTACGGGGCATCGGGGATAACAGCGCCTGGTTGTTTGTGATGGAGTTCTTTAGTTGGCGTGATTTTCGCAATCGGCGCGAGGTGGGCTGCTTGGCCGGGCTATCGCCAACACCCTATCAAAGTGGGGATGAAGCCCGCGAACTGGGCATTAACAAAGCGGGTAATGATTTGGTGCGGCTGATGGCCATTGAGGTGGCCTGGGGTTGGTTACGGCATCAACCCCAAAGTGAGTTGAGCTTGTGGTACCAGAAAAGGTTCGGTCATGGTAACAAGCGCCTGCGTAAGATTGGTATTGTCGCCTTGGTCCGTAAGTTGTTGATTGCCTTGTGGCGTTACCTGGAAACAGGTGAAATCCCGGCCGGAGCCCAGCTCAAAGCCTAAAGCTGTCAGAACAGGAGAGCCCAACCAGAGCCTGTCAGCCGATCACTTGACTGGTATGAGCGTGTCGTTTTGAATTCTGGGTTCTGAGAGGAACCGCTATTAAGATGGAACCGCTCATCAGGGAGTTGGTCACTGTCCCTGGGCGAACACAGTATAGGGTGTCTGGCCAGACTGAGCCAGCACGGATAGGAGGCTGTTAGGGGCGTTTTCTGCCCAACGTCTGAGATGCCGCCAGTAGATTGGGAAGTGAAAGAATGGCTTGGGGTCGGGTGAGGATTTTCGACATCTTCACACTCATAGTGTTCGTAAAAAACGACCCGCAAGGGCCGGTCCTACTCGTGCGTCCATACAATGAAAATTTGACAAAAACGACAACATAGGAGAATTCATGCGGTGGTGCTCTAGCAACGAGACTTTAATCGACGGTTAGGTCTCAGGCTCGAGGCCGCATATAAATCCAGAAATACGGAAACGGGCACGGGCAGTTCTGAAGCAGCGGTGGGGTCAGCGATGGCCCTCGCCGACTGTAACTTGGGCGGCATGTTGGGATGCAACAATTACTAACAACGCGATGAATATAGGTTGCATTTTCATAAATTACTCATAGATTTTCAGAAAGTTAACCATGCCTTCAAATATGCTTAATGAACCCTGGATACCTTGTTACTGATAGAGATTAATAATCAAACCAATCGTCCGTTATACGTATGGTCGCGTCACCGGCGGGTACAAAAAGCTCGTCACTTGCTCCTTCCTTCGTCTGTGCTTCAAGTAAGTAGTCCGTAGTACCAACTTCGATTTTCAGTGTATCCTGACCGGGAACTTCAAATAACTTCCAGGCATCTTCTTCTTCGACCATTGTGATTTTAATCGATACATCTTTTGATAATGCGTTATTGATTTCTATGATGCTTATACCATTTTCAGCCCCCGCTAGCTTTGAGTATGTCTCAAACCTGGCTTCAGCTAAACCTTGTTCAGATCTCTCGGCTCGTTTCTCTAATATCCCCAGACAACCAGTTAGCACAACAGAAACAAAAACTACAAATACAAAAATTAGCAAATGTCTCTTCATTGTCATTCCTCAAATAATTCACTCAAACAGTGGACCATTTCTTCCATCAGCCGCCCAACTAAGGGCTATTCACTGCCTATCTATCACCCCGATACGGGTGAATGGTGGGCAGTAGTCCGATAATACCCTACAAGTCTACCATAACATTTTACCATCATGATTGAAAAAAAGCTACAGCTCAGGCTCTTACGCGCAAGCTACCGGGTTCATTCCTTGTTTATGCCGCACCCAGCAAACCACCCCAGTTACCAGATAACTTGATCGGCCACTCGCGCCATTTCACGGATAGGATCATAATCTCGATCCTCAACCCGAACCATCTTCTTTATCTGTCCCTGTTCCAAGATTGCTCGCCCTTCTGCGGTTTCGTGCATCTGCCAAAACACCTCGCGAATTGCTTCACGTAACTCTGGTGGCACATTCATAGTGACCACCCACGGCGGCATAGGACTTGGTCCCAAGCTTTCGATAACCCGTAGTTCCGTCTTGAGTTGAGGGCGAGCCTTCAATTCCAATTCAAGCACTGTACTGTCAATTGCAGTGGCATCAACGCGATGATCTAACACCATTTCTAAGGCTTGCAAGTGAGACCCGGCTTCAACCACCCGACCAAAGTAACCTCTACTTTCACCCAGCCTGGCCAAATGGTATCGGGTTACATTGTATCCTGACTGGGAATGGGGTTCATTGTAGGCCCATGAAACGCCACGTAAATCAGCAAAACTGGAGTATGCGCTATCGCGATGGACAATCACATCGGAAAAATAAATCGGCCGCTGCTGATATCACAGATGTTGCATCACCGGAGCCGCCACCAACTCAACATTTGGATGCTCTTCATCTGCCTTCCAGACATAGGGCAATCCACATATCCATCCCACGTGGACCTGTCCTGTGTCCAGTAGTTGTTCCCGTTCTTGCCAGGAAATATCACTGACAAACTCTGTCGAAATGCCCAACTGATCCCCAAGATACCGGGTAATTTGTTGGCACGTGTAGTCTGCGTTCTCTGATTGAATCGATGTAACCTTGATTGATTGGAACATTTTACCCCATCTCCTTGACTACCGTCTCAACTGCCGCTCGTCGATTTGCTACCGGACACTTTTTATAACAAGCTCAGAAACCCCGGTTTTTTCGCTTAAAAAATGCCCCAAGATGGGACGCCCGTTTTACATAATACGCTGCAATATTTGCGTTTAGGGTTATGACCAAGGTCACCTGAACGATATCCAGCCAGCGACTGATACACGCAACACGCAACATTGTGACTCTGTAGGGATTCTTCGGCTTCGCCTCAGAATGACATGGCCATATTATGTTTCACTCTTCAACCACATTCCCGTCCCCATCAACCACCACCACGTGGCCGATTTCCGCCAACTGGGGCTTAACCACGGCGGCATCGCCCACGACCACGATAATCGGCTGCTCGGAGTCGATATAGTTGGCGGCAGCGGTCAGGACCTGGTCGGCGGTGACCTGCTCCAGGCTTTGCAGGTAGGTGTTGAGTTCCTCGATGGGCACGCCGGTCAGGTAGCGGGTGGCCAGTTGGCTGGCAAAGTCGGCCGGCTCCTCGATGGCCAGGGCAAAGTTACCGAAAAGCAGCCCCTTGGCCTCGGCTAACTCTTGCGCAGAGACTGGTTCGGTCCGAATGGTTTCCAGTTCGTTCAGAATTTCGCGGATGGCATCGCCGGCGTTATTCTGATCGACATCGGTCAAAACGCGGAAGGTGCTGGTATCGTTGGGCCGGCCAAAGCGGCTGTAGATGCCGTAGGTATAGCCCTTGTCCGCCCGTAGATTGGTATAGAGACGGGAGGAACTGCCAGTGCCCAGGATGGCATTGGCCACAATCAGGGCGTAGCGGTCCGGGTTGCGGGCGTTAATGGCCCGGTTGCCCACTTGAATGGTGGCTTGCTCCGAGTCGGGCCGGTCAATCAGGTAAATGAGGCCGATATCCCCCAGTTGGGCCTGCGGGTAATCGAGAAAATCGGGCACCTGGCCCGGTTGCCAGCCGCCAAAGACCCGTTCGGTCTGGGCCCGGGCTTCTGCGGGGGTAATGTTGCCCACAATCACCAGCAGGGCGTTGTTCGGTTTGAAGTAGGTCTGGTAAAACTCGACCACATCCTGGCGGGTCAGATTTTCGACCGTTTCCCGACTGGTGTAAAAACCGTAGGGGTGGTTGCCGTAGGCAATCCGGCCAAATTGGTGATTGGCCAGGGTATCGGGGTCAACCTCATCCTGCTCTAAAAAGGTCAGGGTTTGCTCTTTGATTACGTCAAACTCTTTCTGGGGGAAGTTAGAGTGACGGGCCATGTCTTCCAGGAAATTAAAGGCCAGGGGGGTGTTGGTGCTGAGGGTCTCGACTGAAAGGGTGGTCCACTCCAGGGCCGCGCTGGAACCGACCGAGCCTCCCACCGACTCGATCCTTTGGGCAATTTGGGCGGCCGAGCGGGTGGTCGTACCCTTGGTCAGCAACTCGGCCATAAAATCGGCCACGCCCTGTTTGTCGGCCGGGGCGGCCGCATTGGAGCCGCCGACAAACAGCTCCAGGCGCAGCTTGGGCACTTCGGGTTGTTGGACAAAGATCACTTCCAGGCCGTTGTCCAGGCTAAAGGTGTCGAAGGGTGGAAAGTTACTCTTCGCCACCGGCAGCGAGGCCGGCCTGGTGGTGCGGCTGATAATACCTTCGGGCAGGCCGGCCAGTAGTTCGTCGGTTAACTCAATCTTTTCGACTTCCGGGCCGGTTTCATCTGGACCGGGCATAGGGATGCCCCGGCTACCTTCTACCTGGACCGGTTCGACCAGCAGGCCCGGATAATTGGCCAGGACCTCTTCGCCCTCCGGTAACGTAACCAGGATATTCATGGGCCTATCACAAAAGTAGGTTTGGGCCACCCGCTGGACCTCCTCCAGGATGACCGCCTCGTACTGGGCCAACTCGTCGGCAATAGCATAGGGATCGCCAAAGGTAAGGACGGCATCCTGAAGCCACTCGGCCGTACTGTGAGCAGACTGGCGGAAGGAGGTAATGGCCCCCACCTGGATCTGCTTTTTAACCCGAGCTAACTCGGCTTCGGTCACCCCGTTGGCCATGACCTCGTCAAACTCCGCTCGTAGCAACGCCTGGGTCGTTTCGATGGTATCGCCGGCATTGGGAAAGGCCCCGCTGAACAGAATACTGGCCCCCTGGTAATCCCGCAGGCCAATGAAGGCGCTGGCGGCCAATCCCTGGCGAATGATGTTCTGCTCAAAGCGACTGCTGTCGCCGCTGCCCAGAATATCGACCAACAGCTCCAAGGCGTAAAAATCGGGTGTGCCGCGTGGGGGACCAACCACCGTGGCCGTAAAGCGAGGTAATTCCACCAGCGGATCAATCAACACTTCTTCGCTGCCAATCTGGCAGCCGGTGACCGAATCGGTACGCAGAACGGGGAACTGATCGGGTAAAGGATAACGTTCCAGGATGGGCGTCACCGCTTCGCCGGCCGGAATGTCGCCAAAATAGGCTTGCACCAAAATCCTGGTCAATTCGATATCAATATCACCTACAATGACCAGGGTGGCCTTGTTGGGCCGGTAATAGGTATCAAAAAATGCCTGCACCTCGGTCAAATTGGCCGCTTGCAAATCTTCAACGCTGCCGATCACCGACCGCTCGTAGGGGGGGTAGCCCTGCATGGGCTGGGTAAAGAGACGCCGGTTGGAAACCCCATAGGGGCTATTGGCCACGCGCTGATTGAACTCCTCGATGACCACCTCCCGCTCGGTTTCAAAAGACTCCTGGGTGACGGCCAGGGAGGCCATACGGTCGCTTTCCAGCCACAGGACCAGGGGTAACTGGTTGGCCGGAGCCACTTCCCAGTAGGCCGTGTGGTCGATGGTGGTGTAGGCGTTGTTGTTGGCCCCAATAGCCTCCAGGAGGGCGTCGTATTCGCCATCGCCCACGTTATCAGAACCCCGAAACATCATATGTTCGAAGAGATGGGCAAAGCCGGAGCGGTCCTGGGGATCATCGGCCCCACCCACGTCATACCAGATGTCCACGGCCACCACCGGGGCCGAATGGTCTTCGGCCAGGATGACCCGCAAGCCGTTGGACAGGCTGTAATCCACCAGGTCAAGCTGATAGTCCTCAAAATTGATCTCGGTTGACTCCGGCGCCCGGGCCAGCACCGGCCCGGCCGGCATCAGGCTCAACAGAAAAAGCAGCCAGAGGAGTAAAGGTATTTTCCTGAGCATAAAGTGGTCCTTTCATTAATGATATGGGGATGTTTCAAACAAGTCGAACAGTTGTTATTACGTGTTGCGTGTTGCGTGTTACGTGCCAAAAAAACACGCAATACGCAACACGCAACACGATGTTTTGAAATGCTCTGACTCAAATGAGACACACCCAAATGATATTCAAAAAAGATTAATGAAGCGTGAATGATATGGGCTATCTACCCCCGCAGGGCTTGCCACACTGCCTGGGGGGTGACGGGCAGGCCGGTTAGGAGGCCGTATATCCGAAAAAGGCGGATGCTTAACCAGATCCAGAAGGCAGTCCAAACGGTCAGGAATAGTCCGCCCAGGGTCCATTGCCATAGCGGCACAGTGCCCAACAACAAACGAAAGGGCATAAGTAAGGGCGAGGTCATGGGCAAGAGGGTGAGGACGATTGAAATGGGGCCGTCGATATGGGGCAGGATGAACAGGACACCAATCAGGGGCGAGAGAACCAACAAGCGCAGCATGGCCAACAGGGGGCCACTTTCCTGAAACGTAGGCCAGATGGCGGCGATGCCTATCAGGGCTCCAGAATAGGCCAGGTAGCCCAACAGTAAATAGGGCAGACTGAGCAGTAGGGCGTTTAGGGGCAGGGCCGACGGTCCGGAACCGTCCGGATTTTGCCCATAGACCAACACCCCCGCCAGCAGCGTCACCCCCACCTGGACCAGACTGAGGAGGGTTAAGCCCAGCAATTTACCGCCAATAAATTGGGCCGGGGTGGTGCTGACCACCAGCATTTCCAACACTCTGGCCCGCTGCTCACGTTGTAAAGCCCGCACTAATAAATTGCCGCCGACATTGATCACGTAAGCAAACAAGCCGGCCACCAGTCCGGCCGAGGCCAATTGCCCCAGGTCCAAATCGGCCGGGATAAAACGAAACACCGGCGGCGGCGGACCCGGTCTGACCAACACCACCGGCTGGGCCAGACGAGCAGCCAATTCAGGCTGACCCAACGATTGCAGAAGCATCTCCCGCAACAGCTTGCGGACGGCCGTATCGGTTTCGGCCAGTAGTTGAGGCTTGGCGCTATACTGCACCACCCCTCCATTTTGGATATAATCGGCCTCGATGACGTAGTAGCTCTCAATCTCACCCCCTTGCAGGGCGGCTGCGGCGCTGGCTTCATCGGTAAACGGATAAAATTTGTCGGCCTGGGCTTCGGGCACCTGGCTAATAAGCCCGGCATGGTCCACGTAACCGGTGGGCACGGTGATCGTCTCCGATTCGGTAAAGACCGTCTCGACCGAAGCCAGCGGCGTTTCCGAAGCCAAGCTTTGCAGCCGGGGGAAAGCCCCGACAGCAGCAAAAACCAACGGCATAACCAGCACCGCCAGATAAAATGCCCCCTGGCGCAGATGATACCGTATCTCTTCACGAACGATGAGGAGAAGTTTGGGCATGTTACTTTGCTACATTTGCCTTATATACCAGGATTTAGTTGCGTGTTGCGTGTTCCATCTATTTTACGCAACACGCAACACGTTTCACGTTTCACGTTTTACGTTACCAAGACGACTTACTGATAACCTTTGCTTAACCCAGCGACGCAAGCTAAACGGCGGACCATACGCCACCAGATTGGTTTGTAGCAAGCGGCGCAGCCAGAACAGGCTGGCTATATTGGTCCCCCATAAAATGACCTGGCTGAGGATGATTTGCCAGAGGGGTACCTCACTGACGACCACCCGAATGAGTAGGACCAGGGAGGCGGTGAACGGGAAAAGGCTGGCCGCCACGGCTAACGGCGTGTGAGGGTTGCGCGGTACAAAGTAAGCCGCATACAGCAAACCAATCCCCACCACCATATTAATCGTATTGAAGAACAGATTACCGGCCCCACCGCTCACTCGAAACAGGCCCATAGCGGCCGCTAAAATCTGGTCCAAGATGTAAGTGGCCAACAAGACGCTCAATAGCAATCCCAAATGCTCCCAGGCCAGCAAAAAGCCAATCAGGTCAACCCCCAACAGGTAGCCGGCCCCAAAACCCAGGGCCAGCACGGCCCCGCCCCACATACCTAATTGGGTCAAGCCCACGGCCAGGAGCCCCAGCAACTTGCCGGTGATAAATTGCAGGGGAGAGACGGTGGTGATCAGTATCTCCAGGGTGCGGTCGTGGGCCTCGCTGGCAATACTGTCGAACATATAACTGGCCGTAACCGAACTACCCAATCGCACAAAATAGATCAGCAAATAGACGATGACCGGCTCGATGATGTTGGCCGCAGCAAAGGATTGAGGCCCGGCCAAACCCTGATGGACGATGCGAGGCCCCTGGTCCAGGCGGGTCAGAATATCGGCCGAAACTCTGGCTCGAACCTGGTTTTGCACCCAGTTGGTAAACATCCTGTCGATTGCTTCAGTGGGCGCTGTGTCGTAGGTCAAAACGACCTCCCCCGACTGCCAGTAATCCGGCTGGAGATCGTAGTAGGCCTGAATCTCCCCGGCGGACAAGGCGGCGGCGGCTTCCTCCGGGCCGGCAAAACGGATCACTGCCACCGGCTTGTCAGGGGAGGTTTCGCTGTCAGCAAAAAGGCCCGCCTGATCGACCACCCCAATCGAGCGCGGATCGGTTGGCGGCATGGCCGCGCGGATAGCCAGGGCTAACACCACCCCGCCCACGACGGGACCAATGGCCATAACAAGAGGGAAGCCAAAGGTAAAGATTAGATAACTACGACGGGTGATGTTACCCCAATATTCGTGCCAGAAGATGTACCAGGTACGAAGCATAGTCAGGTAGTCACGCTAAAACATTTACATTCATCAAACCAGAATTTGGCTTGCCAGCGGGGCAAAAAGTAACTTCCGCTTGAGGTCGCTAGCCAACTCGTGAACCCACAGGGCAGGTGACGTAAAACGTGAAGCGTAATGACTTATCTACGGCTCACTTTTACGTTTTACGCTTTACGTTTTACGTGGTTGGATGCTCTATGGGGTTGTCTCATCGGAAGCTACTTTTTCATTGCTATTCTGGTTCTATGTACATTATCCGTAAGAACTATAGTCTCGTGTTGCGTGTTGCGTGTTCCGTTAATTTTACGCAACACGCAATACGCAACACGAAATTGTTCACTTACGGCTTGGTTGCTTGAAGTTCACTGTCACTGCTATTCAGCATTACCACGAACAACCCGCACAAAAATCTCGTCGAGAGTTGGCAGGGCGATGTCAAAGCTGTCCAGGGTAAAGTGGCCGTTGGCCACGATGGCCTTGAGGATGGCCTGGGGATTGGCGTCAGGAGCCAGGGTCAGGTACCAATCACTGGCCGTGCGGCGCTCGATATGGGTAACGCCCGGCAGGCGGTCAAAATTGCCGCTGCCACTCAGGTGCAGGATGTTGCCGGCGAACTGCCGCCGCACCTCGGTCACCGCCCCCTGCAACACCACCTGCCCTTGATCGATGAGGGCAATCCGGTCACACAGGGTCTCGACCAGGGCCAACTGGTGGCTGGTCATGATCACGGCTTTACCCTGGTTACGCAATTCCAAAATAATCTCCCGCACCAGTTGGGCGTTAACCGGGTCGAGATTGGCAAACGGTTCGTCAATGATTAACAAATCCGGGGCGTGTAACACCGCTGCGATGACCTGGACCTTTTGGGTCATCCCCCGGCTCAGGGCGCCAATTTTCTCGCGGCCCTGGCCGGCCAACTCCAATCGCTCCAGATAGGCTTCGGCCCGCTGGCGGGCCTCCGGCCGGCTCAACCCCTTGAGCGTCCCCAGATAGACCAGGCAATCCAGCACCTGCATGTGCGGGTATAGCCCGCGCTCCTCCGGCATGTAGCCAATGCGGTCCTTACGCGCAGGCGTCAGGGACCCACCCAATACTTCGATCACCCCGGCATCGGGCTTGAAAATATCGAGGAGCATGCGAATGGTGGTAGTTTTGCCGGCCCCATTTGGTCCCAGCAAACCAAACACCTCGCCGGGTCGAACCTCGAAACTGACGTCGGCCACGGCCACCTTTTGGCCAAAGGTTTTGCGGAGGTTTTTAGCAGCAACCAATCGAGTGAGCGTAGCGGTGGTCATATCGGTTGGGATTGTAGCTTTCGCCAATAGGGTTGTCAAACGAGTCTCAGAGATGGTTCAAAGCTGAGTTTTAGGCATCACGTCTCGTGCAGCATACCAACAGCCAGGGTCGGCCTGGAAGGGATCACCGGTAACCGCATAAGAGAGGCACTTGAGCCCCCCCCGGCACAACTTGGCATAGAAGCAGTCCTGACAGCTTTGACTGAGGCGATTTCGGTCCCGGAGGGCCTGAAACAGTTCGTTATGGTCATAGAGTTCAGCCAGAGGTGTTTCCAGCAGGTTCCCAACGCGGATGGGCATACGGCGGCAGGGGTAGAGATCGCCATTGGGCTGCACAGTGATCAAACTGTCGCCGGCCGTGCAGTGATAGGGCTTGCTACCTCCAACCAGAAATTGAAGCGCCCGGTGCATAGCAATCTCGGTCCGATTAAATCGCCAGAAACGTCCGGCCTCAGCCTGAGCTTGGCGCATTAGCTCAAAGAACTCGTGGGTTTCAACAGGAGTGAGAAGTTGGGACTGCAAAGCTGTACCGCTGCCCCAGGGAATGAGCCGGTCGGCCCACACCCGGGCCACGCCCAGCCGCCGCCCCAATCGAGCCACTTCAGGAAACTGGCGAAAGTTGGCCCGGTGAGCCGTAAAAGCGATCAGGGTGCGGATGCGGGCGCGTACCAGGTGTTTGATCGCCTCGACCGTTCGCTCAAAGTTGCCCGTACCCCGGATCTGATCGTGCGTGGCCTGGGTTCCTTCGATACTGACCTGGACAAAGCTTGGGCCCAGTTTTTGGAGATGGCTGGCCATCGCCGCGTCGATAAAGCTGCCGTTGGTCAGAATGGCAAAGCTAAAGCAATCCTGGTGAGCGGCAAAGACCTCCAGCAGATCCAGAAAGTCTCGTCGCACAAACGGTTCGCCGCCGGTGACGGTGATGTGACCAGGCAGGGGTCGCTCCACCCGGCGGCGCCATAGACTTAACAATGCTTTGAACTGCTCCAGGATGTTAAGCAAATCCCGGTAATTCAGTTCCTGGCCTGTGTAAGACTCCTGGTAACAGTGGGTACAGCGCAGATTACAGCGTTCGGTGATGTGCCACTGGAGCAACAAGCCGGAGGGATGGTATAATCCTGCCTCACATTCATTAGCTTGTCTCATTAGCCCCCACAGCCGCCGCAACCACCACAGCCACCACCGCCACAGCCGCCATCACCACAGCCACCACCGCCACAGCCGCCACCACAGCCGCCACTACTGCCACTACTACTCCTGGCAAAGGCTTCTCCATAGGAAGTATAGAAAGTGCTTCCGGCCAGGATACCTGCGCCAAAGATGGCGACACCAAAGGCGGGATCGATCCCCTCAGAACTTTCTCTTTGCTTAACTGTCTCCTTCAGCCAGCCAAACTGTTTGCCTAGCTTCTTGAGATAACGACAGCCAAGCCGGGAGGACAGGGACCAGGGTTTGGCCACACTGAACAAGAAGATGAACGAAACGATCAGCAGAATAACCAGGAAGAGCACGGGGCGACCCCGGGTAAGGCCAAGGATTAGCTTGGTTCCACCGACACCGGCAATGACCAGAAACATCACCAGGGTACCCAACCAGGCCCACAGGCGATCTGAACCGGTTCGAATCAGGTGTAACTGCTCCAGTTCCCTGTAGATGGCAGCCAGATGGGGCTCAATCCGTCGCCGCAAGTCGGCATTCAAAAACAGATCACGAGACCTTCGCGGCGTTTGCACGAATTGATAAACCTCTTTCTCAATGCCTGTTCTTGGTTTCTGATCTGAGGGCATCCCTTGAATTTCAACGTTCCGGCTTTTTCCCTGGAACTGCACCAGGTTTCGTTCCAACAGACTAAAAACCGCTGTCCGCATAACCGCGTTTCGACCACCACGTAAGGCAGCCAGGGTCAGGGGATCGAAGCGAGTCAGTTCTGGCAGGGGATACTGGGTCGAGCCGTCGGCATTGACCCACAGCCAGCCAATGAAAATACAGACCACAGACAGGCCGGTGAACAGAACCAGGAAGATCGGTCCCGGAATTTGGACGAGTATATCAAGCATGATACACCTCCCTCTAATGACTCAGGGCCAGAGTCACACATCAAATCTGCCTTAATATTTCGGCCAACGTACCTCATTATTTATTATACCCGTTCTTCGGGGTTTTGTATAGGTACTTTTTATACTATTGCTTGTTCTCGTGTTGAAAAGCCACGGAACTGACTCTTTTCTGGCCGGAGTTGATCAATTTGGGGCCACCGTTGGCAGCTATCAGAAAATCGTTGTTTTTTTCCATCAAGGGCAAATAAACATCTAACAGTTCAATCAGAATGAGTAGCGAACTTCCACAGGTGTCCGGAACGTACTTCATCATCAATCTCATGATTTCTATAATTTGCCTGTCAGTGATTAAACCAAAGCTCCCCGTTGTGTTCATCAGCTCCAAAAACTTTTTAAGCGTAAATTCATCGGTATCAGGAATGTTATTTATGGCGAAGATGGTCATAGCGGTCACAGATTTTTTATCGATTTTATGCGCAAGGGACGTCGTTAGATGATTCATACCCCCTCCCGTTGCTCTCCGGATTAATATAGTCAACGACTGGACAACATTTTACTGTTCTTGCGGTCCCAGTTTGATCCCAAATGATACAGCCAGGCAATCTAGGGCCGCCTTAAAACCCTGCCAATAGGCCACTGCCTGGGCATCGCTCCTGGCAGTGACCGTGGTAGTCGGTATTGTTTGGCAGGTCATCAGTAACTTTTTCTCGATATCTTTTCGCAACCAGAATGAAAAATTTCCTTCCGGTAAAGCAGCATTGGCCGGTACCAACAACCTGATGCCGAACGACTCTGCCACACACCGTAGCCCAGCCTCAAACCCCTGCGTATATTCCACCGGCCGGGCGGTGTTCTCTGAGGTCACTACGGTCGCCTGCATAACGGCCTGAATGGCTAACAGAATATTTTGAATATCTTCACCGAACCAGGGAACTGGTTTAGAGGTTGAGAATAACTTTCTGCCCGACAAAGAATCCTTCCCTGACGAAAACAGACTGACCCCGAATGAGGTAGCCACACACCACAGCGCAGCCTCAAGCCCCTGATTAAACCCCTGCTTATAATCTACTGATTGCGTCTTGCCTGCTGAAGCGGCTGCGACAGCATGTATTTCTGCCTGGACGGCCAGCAGAATATTCTGAATATGTTCATGCAACCAGATTTTTAGGGATAACGGCTTAACACCGAATGAGGTGGTGACATGTTGCAGACCGGTTTCAAAGCCACACTTAAAGCCTCGATGATAGGCTATTGAGCTACCATTGCCCTCCGAAATGGCTGCGGCAGCTTGGATGACGGCCTGAGTCGCCCATAAAATATTCTCAATGGCCTCAGTATGCCAGATTTGTACTCCCATTAGCCTCTCCTTTCAACCCATTTGTCACCATACAACACAACCTCCCATTTGGCGACAGACACTCCCACCAACAAAGACTTTTCAGATCTTGGAGGGTAAGCTGCTAACTTGCCCGTAGCCCTGTTGACAAGTTAGCAACTTATCCTACGAAAAAGAAAATTCCTATATCCAGTTAGTGCCCATTCCACCTGCTGTGTTCACGGGGTGATACAGGCATTCCGTGGATATCACGAGGATAGGGCGGGTACACACGTTCCAGAGGAGACAGGGTAGACAAAAGCGTTAGCTCACTCTCAAGATCTTCTAAACCAGTCACAAATCCGGCCTGGATGGCTTGCTGGATCAAGTCACCCACCGGATAACGGGTCAGCGCTTGCAGAATTGCCTCGAGCCGTCTGGCGTT
Organism: Anaerolineae bacterium; assembly: GCA_034409055.1. GTDB lineage: Bacteria > Chloroflexota > Anaerolineae > 4572-78 > J111 > DAOUMU01. The sequence goes on along the minus strand of DAOUMU010000305.1, from coordinate 36,251 downwards.
CAACACACCTCGTTTGAATTTTTCAGGCGCAACGGCCTCTTTGATCAGAATACCGCCACTTTTCAAAGGGGCAATGCCCAAAGCGCGCATTTCAGCCGTCAGGGAGCGGCCCAGGTTCCGCTCGATGGTAGACATAGCTATATGGCCACCCAGTTCTTCGGCATCGAATTTAGCCGCCAAGCGCCGTAAGCCCTGGCTGGTATAGTCTTTGACAATGAGCTTCAGCAGATCCTCACCGCCCCGTACCAACACCGCCGCCGCGCTTTTGAGGGCCGTCACCGGCTTGAAGGTAAACAGAACGGTCATCTTGACTTTAAAGGGAACGTTATCCCTGGTCAGGATTTCTTCAAAGATGAAATTCCCAACGTAGATGCTCGTCTTGACCGGGGACAGGGTTCGCTCAAGGAGGGGAATAATCCAGAAGAAACCGGGACCCTCAACCCGATGATACCTTTCCAAACGCACCACCGGTACAACGTGATTGTCCGGGGCAAAATGAATACCCACCAACTTACCTAAAATTCGAATTAACCATTTCATTGTTTTACCTCCCGTTTAACGTTTTAACTGACTTAATTCATCCAGTTTTTAATACGCCCACCGACTGAGCTGACGATAAGGAAGACCATCCAAACTGCGCCGATAATTAAGGACACCAGGATAATCCACAGCAAAGTCCCTACACCAATAGTGATTTCCCAGCCAATCGCGGCAAAAAGTGATGCGGCCAGGATAATCATGATAAGTGTTATAATTGTAATGCCCCACATCATTACCTCTATCCTTCGTTTAATCATTAGACCCTGTCTGCGCATGCTTTTAGGATACAACAAAAATGCCCGGTTGCGTCTCGCAATATCATGGCAAATAACTGGCACGTATGTCAGGAGGGAGGTCAAAAGTGGCGATTAGCCAACTTGTTTGGTGCAAAATCTTACTAAAGTATTACAAAAAATGAAGGTATTCTAACAAAAACAAGGCGCTTAAAGCGTCTTGTCAAACGTGATACCAGATTGATTGAAAAAACCTGTCTTACAACAGATCCCTTGTTAAACACTCTCAGGATATTTAGTCTCAAAGTCTTGTTTCAATTCTTTGCTCCCCAAGTCCAGGTCGACGCCGGAGATTTCGTAAACTTTTTAGTATTTGAGCTAATCGGTCGCCAGCTCATCAGCCGATTTCTCAATAAGAATTTGCTCATCCCAGGTATTATTCGCTTGTTTCCCAACAAGCATAGCCTCTATTAACACTTTACTGACTTGAGGTCGCATAATCTTTTCCGATGGTATCTCACCTCGTTTCAACATCTCACGAATTTGGGTACCACTCATGCTATATCGTTCTTGATCGTGGGGGCAGGTCTTGGGAGTAACTATACCGCCACATTTGTTGCAGTAAAAGGTTGGAGCATATAACAACGGTTTGATACCTATCTCTTCTGGATCAAATTCTGTAAAGATGTTACCAGCAGCCTTCGGATCGTAATAGTTCCCCACACCGGCATGATCACGCCCCACAATGAAATGAGTGCAACCATAGTTCTGGCGGCAGAGGGCGTGGAAAATAGCCTCGCGTGGACCAGCGTAACGCATCGCCGCAGGGAAAACGCCGAGCAACACCCGCTCAACTGGAAAGTAATTGCGTAAGGCGACTTTGTAACTCTCAATGCGTACCTCGGCCGGGATGTCATCGGGTTTGGTCTCGCCTATCAAAGGGTGCAGGAAGAGACCGTCGGTGATTTCCAGCGCATGCTTGTGAACGTACTCGTGGGCCCGGTGGATAGGATTACGTGTTTGGAAGCCTACGATCTGGCGCCAGCCTTTTTGGGCAAACATACGACGGGTTTCCAGTGGTGTGTAGCGCAATTCCCGAAACGTTTGGGGTTCTGGCCAGTTGAGAAGCCAGATATCACCGCCCAATAGGGTGCTGCCTTGTCGGTAGAGACGGTCTACCCCCGGATGCTTGGTCTCGGTCGTCTGGTAAACCTGAGTTGCCTCTCGTTCCTTATTATAGCGAAACTTCTCTGCCACCTCCATAATGGCTAAAACGCAATCATTTTGAACCAGGGCAATTTCCTGTCCCTCCCTGATTTTGCCAGCTAACTCATCATCAATAGGCAAGGTGATGGGGATAGACCAAACTAGGTTGTTGGCCAGACGGATCTCCTCCACTACTCGCTCGTAGTCAGCCTGCCTCATGAACCCGGTGAGCGGGCTATAAGCGCCAACGGTAATCATTTCCACATCAGCCACACTCACTGAGGATAGCGGCACACGGAGTAATCCACCGGCTCGTTCAAACGCAACGTCGCGCGCCTCACCTCGAAGCTGGCGATCAACCAGCTTGCCCCCGTGCGGGGTTATTCCAACTGGGTCAGTTACTGGATCACTGGTGTCGGCATAGCTAGATTCTCTGGTGGTGTTAGGTTGAGTCAAGACCAAATCTATCTTCAATGTGGCAAAAACGCTTGGTTGCAGTTGGACAATCCATAATTACCAGTTGCGGCAAGCTATGGCATACCATAGGCCAACTCAAATTCAGAGAGAGCCTATGGTCATCGAACACCTGCCAAGTAAAAAGGGACCACTAGACAAAGTGGTCCCGGTCGCATCTACATTTTAGCATTTAGAAGATGAATTTGCCTGCCCAATAAATGGGGGTTCTTAATGCCTAAAATTTGGTATGGCCTCGAAAGCGCCTCGCACCTGATTTAGCGTAGTTAAGAGGGCCAAATCTACCCCATTCAGTCTCCCTCAAGTCAAACCAGATTTACCCGCAATGTTAAGGTACACTACCACCAGCAGTAATTAGCTGGTGGATTTTGATCAACTCAACTTACACACGTTAACCTTCTAAATTAAGCCGATAGCCTTCACCCCGAACTGTAATAATGTACTTGGGGCGCTTTGGATTGGGTTCAACTTTTTTTCGCAATCGGCTTACGGCCGAGTTGATTCTGCCTTCCTCCATCCTTTTTTTGTCGGTGTCCGACAGATCCGATTCGTATGTTACGTCAAAAACCTGCTCGGCAATCGTGGCGTGATCACAGAGATGACCTTGATAGCGATACAGGTGGAGCAGCAACTTGAATTCTCGGGGGGTTAAGGGAGCTAGCCGGCCTTCAACCCAGACCTCTTTGTTCGATTCGTCAAGCCAAAGACCGTAGCTCGCCTCAGGGGGCAAGTCTTTGCGAGGCGACGGGGTTAGTTTTTGGCATAGCATAGCTGCCGATAGCAAGCTATGGAGATAAGGCATAAGTTCGCGATGTGTGTGTCGCACTTTAGGGTTATAAGCAAGTAATTGGCTGATTGCGCAAAAAAGAAGCCCCCCCAGGTAGGAGTCCAAGTCATCGCCAATCACGGTCAAGGCTTGTTGCCGGACACGACTTATGGCATGGAGTGCTTTCTGTACTTCAGACCCCAAGCCTTCGGTATCAACCATCTCACCCAGGTAAGAAAGAGATGCTAGTCGTTTCTCCATTTCGTGCCAAGCCTGCACGTTGGGGATGGTCAATAGTTTACATTTAATCGCTGTTTCCAGTAAAACGAAGTCATATAACAAGGGGCCCTGCCCGGTTTGACTGAAGTCAATGAGCCAAGTCCGTCCCTGACGGTCTGCCAGAATGCTATTTCCATCTAATTGACCGTGGATGGTGCCACAGAGAGCAGGCTCGTCAAAAACTATGTGTGTTTCGGAGAGACAGGAGATGGGGTTAGGGTAAGAGACAGAGGTGTCACCGGAAGGATGGAATGTCAGCTTATGGGGTGAATAATCGAGTTGTGTCAGCCCCGCAGCCAGACTCTCTGTGCAGATGGTTTCCACCTGATGTTCCAACTTTGTTTGGAAAAGCGTTTCTTCACTTAGTTCCGGCCATTTCGCAAGGAAGTCGTTCAACGTTCTCTCTTCCTTACGGAACCGACCTCGCTCATGCCAGGTTGCCAGAGTGGTGTTAAAAAGGTATTCCAGGGCTGTTATGACCATTTCTACTGAGTTAGTACGGTAGAATTCTGAGAAGGTTGTTATCTCTTCCAAGTTCCCCCCAGTGAGCATATAGGTAGTAGCAGCAAAGTGTATCGTCTCTACAGTCTTGTCCTTCATAATACCACTTTCCCCAACTATCTTAGGCACGAACTCCTCGTAAAGAGCATCCTCGTTTGCGACAGATTGTTTTTTGCCACATGCAATCACAAACTGCCTTTCCGTACCTCTTTTCGAATAGGCAAAGACGGCCAGAAATACATGTTCTGCACGCTGGGCAAAAAGATGGCTAATATTGATCTGGGTGCTATCGTAAAAGAGTCTGCGGAAAAGGTCCTCCAGTTCGCCAACTCGAAGTGGTAAACTGTTATTGTCTACTTCTGGTTCAATCAGTGCTATTAAATGAGGAAAAGATAGGCGTTCGCGCTCACGCCAACGGATGACCAGATCCCAATTAATGTGAATGTACTGGGCGAAGACTCGCCCTACGGCCTGCAACATTGCCTTCGGTCCCTCCGCTTTACCGATGAAATTTACGGCCGGTGATAGACCATTCAAAGCGGGCCCCAATGCTTCCCGGGCATGTTCATAACTGGGGTATGCTGTCAGGATAATCTTGGGGATTGGCCGATACGCCTCCTTTTGAGCTAGTATTAAACCACTGATATCTTGTTCATCATTTTCATCTTCCATCCGGATATCGAGAATCGCCAGGTGAATGTGTTTCTCATTTAGCTTTTCCTCAGCTTCTGCAAGGGTAGTTGCCCGATATACCTGATAGCCCGCTTGTTCCAACAACCTAGTATGGACATTAAGGAAATTCAGCTCATTATCCATGAATAAAATCGTTTTTTGCATCAGTTCACTTTCACTTGTCTTTCGGTTTTTGTTGTTTGACTGTGGTGGACGTTTTGATTCCAGGTTGAAAGGCAAACCAACTTTTTGTTGCCATGCGTATGACATACTCTGTAGTAGTCACCTGTTTTTGAGAGGGGAGTTGTTCGCAAGTAGCCAGTAAAAATTCTAACCAGTATGTTTGAAGCAACTCTCGATGGTAGGTATCCATCCGGTCGTTAGCGTGATCAAGACGGTTAAAAAACAAATAGACCAGTATTTCTACAATGATACCACTGGTTGTCCCAACGACGCCAATGCTTAGATCTCCGTGCCAAGCCAGGACGATGCCCAGGAAAATCAATAAAAACCCAAATACGGAAACAATAGCAGCCGCGATATAGTGATAGTTTGCTTGTTTACGCGTAACCTCATGGTCGCCTTTTATTTGTTTAGAAACCTTGATGGTTGACATACGAAGACTGGGCCAAGTCTCAAGAGTATTGCGAATGACTTTAACCAAAGCTTCTGGGCCTTCACTCTTGCCTACCCAAGAAGCAGCAGGTGGGAGTTCATCCGGGGTAAGCCCCAGAGCCTCGCGTACGTTCTCGGGCGAAGTTGTATAGCCCGTCAGGATGATTTTAGGTGTCCTGCGAAGCGCCTTGTCCATAGCTATTTCGAGACCGCTGATGTCTTTCTCATCATCATCTTCTTCTAATCTGAGATCGAGAATAACTAAGTCAATGCCTGTATCTCGAAGGATATTTCGAGTTTCTTGGGGGGAAGAGGCGGGTATAACCTTATACCCGGCCTTGGATAAGACTTTTCCAAAAACTTCACGAAACTCAGCATTGTTGTCTGCTAATAAGAGAACTTCTCTCACATCAACCTCCTTTTTTTGTTAATGGTGCAAGTGCTATGATGCCCTTTGCTTTGACTGGGCTTTTGATCATAATTGAAGTGATAGAATGCGCCACTCAGTTTTTGATGGGCAAAATGATGACCATGTTGGTCCCTCCTTTACCTGTAGATTCCACATAAATATCTCCTCGATAGGTCTGAAAGATTGTCTGGGCCAACATTAGGCCTATCCCGGCCCCTGTGCTTCCTTTTGGTTTGTCAATGGGTTGTTTGAAAAGCTTGTTTGATATCGTTTTGGGGATACCTGGTCCTGTGTCCTGGAAGGAAATCTCTATCTTATTGTCTTCTGTCAACCGTGTGGTCACGGTAATCTGTTTGTTAGGGGTCTTTGCCACCTCCATAGCATAAACAGCATTGTCGATAACAATTTCAAACCCTCGGCGCAACCATTCCCCACTGGCTCGAACAGTGGCTATATCGTCCAGGTTTTCTTGCAGGTTATAATTTAGCTTGACAGATTTGTAACGATTATGATGCCACCGTCGATCCAAGTATGTTCTCACCGATTCGTTGATTTTGACGGAGTTGATGGCATTCTCATATGACAAAGGGGCGGTGATGGGAATGTCCCTGATCCCACTTATTACGTTTTCAAGTTGCTTTAATTCTTGTCCAACTTCTGGGGTTGATTGTTCTCCAGTTAACAAGCTACGCAGCAGTTCCACCCGACCCAGCGCCGTGCCAACCTCACGGCGAATGCTGTGTCCCCAGGCCGTGCTGACCATTTTTATCCAATCCACTGCTGTACTGGAACCAATATACCCCTTGATTTTTTTCATTTCTTCGTACTGGCGAGCCCTGTCGATCGCTACTGCTGCTTGACTGGCCAGAGCCTCTAACAAGGCTACTTGGCGTTTCGAGAATTGACGAGGCTCCTTGCTACGGACGTAGAGTACGCCGATGACTTCTTGTTGACTTAACAACGGCACGCCGAGCGTGGCCCGGTAACCTTTCTCGATAAAAACAGGATTAACACGCGGATCTTGCTGCGCGTCAGAAATGACGACCGGTTTTCGTTCGTTAATGATCGTCCGTGCAATGCCCTCCTTGATCCGCGCCTGGCTACGATACGGTTGCAATATCCCCTCAGAGTCAGTTCTAAACATTTGAGTGAAACCCTCTGCCTGCGCATCCCATAATAGGATACTACCCTCATGGGTTTTAGTCAGTTTCATCGCTTCTGTCATAACCAGATTTAACACTACTTCAAGCTCGGAGGCACCTGCCAGTGAGACGGCAACCTGTTGCAGGGCATTGGTTTCCGCCAAACGCCCGGTTGCCTGTTGATAAAGTTGGGCATTCTGGATGGCGTTGGCCAGTTGGTCGGCCATTGTCTGGAGGGTAGCGATATCCTCATTTTGCAAGTAAACCACTTCAGTGCTCTGGACATCTAGCGCCCCAATCACTTGACCACGAACAATTAGCGGGAAAGCCATCTCGGCGCGAGTGTCGGGTAAGTCGTGATTGTGAAAGTGATGGAGATCTTTTTTGACATCCGGGGTCAAGCGAGGCTTACCAGTATCGGTGACGAAACCAACGATTCCTTGTTTACCCACCTTGAGTTTGTGTTCCCGCTGCAGCATACGCTGGCCACCTTCCGAAGAAGCAGCTCGCAGAACAGCATACTCACGGTCATTATCTAAGAGGAAAACGCCAGCATGATAGAAGAACCCGAAACAGTCGACAATGAGATGAACGACTTCGCCGAGAAGTTGATCTTCGTCAAGGATACTGGTCGCACCGCGAGCAACCTTAGCTGCGGCACCCAACAGACGAGCCCGACTTTGTACTTGCTCGTATAATTGTGCATTGCGAATGGCAACGGCCGCCTGATGGGCAAATAGTCTAATGTTAGTTAGCTCATCGTCTGTGAAACGATGCTGTGTTCGGTAGTTGACGAACATTACCCCGACCTTGCACCCTCTCACAACTAACGGGATGCCCGCCGACGACACGATTCCTTCTCGTTCCACAAAGGGGCCGTTCATTAGTGAGTCGGTCACAGTATTATCTGTGTCATGCAAATCATCAAGGACCAGAATGTTGTGAACTACTGATTGCGCTATCACCTTACCCGCCTCAAGGACCTTCCCCCGGTGTTTCACCCCTACCATCGCTGGCGGGAAGCCAAACTCACCCCGGTCCTGGTCGTAGGTATAGAGGGTCACAGTATCACAGCCGAGAACATCGCGCGTCCTTTTAACGATGGAGCCCAATGTGCTCTGCAGGTCCTCCAACGCCGTGATCTCGGCCACCACTTGGGCAGCATTTCGTGCCTTGCTCACTTCGTCTAGCAGTTTGGCCTTCTTCAGTGCCAAGGCGGCGTGATTGGCAAAGGTCCAGGCGGTCTCCTGCTCTTCTTCACTAAAGGTGCGAGGACGATTGTAGTTCACGTAGAGCACGCCGAGCGTCTCCTCGCCCACAGTCAAGGCAATCCCTTGGAAGCTTTGTCCTCCGGTCTGGGCGAGAAGTTTACGAGTGGACTTGCCCAGGAATCCATATTGTTGCAAATCGTCAACATCGGTAACACCAACCCATCCTCGCTCCATAATAGTATCGGCAGTTCCCCCCCGCCGGGGTCCTTCTTTCCGGAACTCTGTCCATAATTCGACTGGGATACCGGCCGCCACCGAGTTTGCTAGAATAAACCGGGCTCGGACAGCATCATAGGACCAGATGACCGCTGAATCCGCCTCTAACACTTCCTGGGCACCCTGCACGATTTGTTCCAGAACCTCCTGCAGTCCAGCCGCTCCGGCCAAGGCCTCGGCGGCCTGACGCATGTGTTCCAACTCCTTTATCCGCCGGGCGCTGTCGTAGGCAATCGCGGCTTGATTGACATAGAGTTGCATGGAGTCAATCTCATGTTCCGAAAAATGGCGAGGCCGGTCATAGTGAACCCACATCACGCCAATCCGTTTGCCCTCCAAAGAGACAGGCAATCCCAACGCTGCAGCAATACCACGTCGGAATACACTAGGATTGATTCGATCCCGTTGTTCAGTTGTGTCTCCGATAATTTTAGGTTTGCCCTCACGTATCACCTGCATTGAAAGCCCATTCGGTCGAATTACTTCATTAATATCAAATTGTTCATCTGTTCCCACGGCTACCAGATATCGGGCTCGGCCCGTGTGATCGATCAAGATCATGCTGACCCCGCTGGCGTCCGCAGCTACACATGCTTGCTCGACAATATCTTGCAACATCTGTTCAGGAATCCGGGATGAAACGAGCGCGTTGCTGGCCTCATAGAAGGAGCGAAGCCTTTCTCGCGCAACCTTGGCTTCGTGGAACAGTTGGGTGTTATCAATGGCAATCGCGGCAGTGTTGGCAAATGTTAGCAATGATTCGATATCTTCTGGCGTGATTGGAGATCGAGTGAATTTGTTATCGGCAACGAGGAGCCCAATCACCTCGTCTCGAGTCACAAGGGGAACTACAACAAGGGGCAAAGCCGGTTCAAAAGCTTCAACAAAGCTGTCTGATAGCCCTGTTAATTGGTCTTGTGTGACCAGAATCGGGTGCCGCTCTAACACAGCTTGCGAGAAGACATCAACAACCGCTGATTCAATAGGCAACTGTAGACCACGGATCCGCTCGTCCATCGGCGTTCGCGACAAAGCATCCTGTTCCAACAGGTCAAGATACTTTCTGAAGTCATACACGCCCTCTTTTTGATCACGTACCCAGTCCTCTCGAGCCTTTGTCTCGTCCAGATGGCCAATCCCCATGCGTCCCGCCAAATCCTCTCGCCTCTCATCCAGCAGAAGCAGGGCGGCTCGGTTGAAGCCCAGACCATAGCCTGCGGTCACCCCCGTTAGGACGACGTGAAGTATCTTGTCCAAATCTCCGGCGGCCTGAATATAATCGCTAATTTTGTGAAGAATAGCTAATGGCGCAAAGATCCGTTGCTCCTGGCTCATCAACCGGGAGGTTTGCAGCGCAATCGAGGCTTGCTCAGCAAAACGCTCCAAGATTTCCAAATCGGCCTCGGTAAGCTGACGCAGTTCCGTCCTATCAGCGACAAACAAAACCGCTTCCACCTCACCGGCTTGTTTGAGAGGAACACCCACCACCGTCTTAAAACTATAAGCCTCAAAATTATGCTCGCGGTCAGGCCAGCCGAGATAATCGGTGATAACTTGGGATTGGCCGGTCCGGGCCACCAGCCCAGCCAGGCCCTTGGCATGGGGCAGCCGGTGTCCCAAGAGTTCAGAAGGAAGTTCATAAGTGATATGCAATTCTAACTCTTTAAGCTGGGGACGATTAAGGTACAAGCCGCCCGCTGTACAGCCCACTAACTCAGCGGCCAGGCGAACAACCTCTTGCAAGAGTTTGAAGGTTTCTTTTTCGGCCCGAATATGGCGCGAGGCCTGATCCAAAGCCGTCAATAACTGCCCCCGTCGCTCAGTAATCTTGACGAGTTGGGCCAGGTGGTCTGTCTGTTCACTCAATTGGGCCACGAGCTCAGCCGCCTCAATTGCTACCACCACTGCATCCGCAAATAGACTGAGAATCCATTCATCTTCCCGTCTGAAGCCGACCATAGGCCCGGCCTGTCCATTTCTATCTTTCTTATTATCTACTCGTAACAAGCCAATCAGTTTTTCCTTAGCTCCGTTCCTGTTCTTGAGAGGAATCGCCAGTAAGGAATAGCAATGTCTGGAAGCGGTATGAGATAATTCTCCTGTAACAGCGAAATGACCAGTCAAATCATCCCCATGAGCATTGAATAACTTACCTTCATAAGCTATGTGTCCGGTCAAACCGGTTTGAGGACCGCTACGGATGGCGAACTCTCTACCTTTCTCGAAACTTTCTTCTTGATCTCCATAGCTGGCTTCAAGACTAAGGAAGCCAGTGCGCTTGACCAAGAAAATACCGCAGGTCTCTGCCTCTAATATCTCTGTCGCATACTTGGTGATAAGGTTCAACCTTTGATCCAGCAACATTCCCCCCAGGTTACCCATAAGTTCGCTGCTAGCCCGAGCCAGCTTCTCCAAGCGGCGGAGTTTATCTGTATCCCTGGTCACCAATTCCGCATTGACCAGGGCAATGGTGGCATGATCGGCGAACAGCCGCAGCAGGTCAGCATCTTCTGGAGTGAACCTCCGGCCGGCCTCATCGTCCACGTAGAGGACACCGATGATACGTTCTTGCCACTTTAACGGCACCTCAATGACCGCCCCAAAGAGATGCTTGCCAGCGTAGATATCGGCTCTCCCAGGCCATTGGTTGTAATCATCTACAATGATGCAAGGCTCTCCACTCTGCACCAACCGCCCGGCCATACCTTCGCCTACTTTCAAGGTGTTGCCCCCCACATCATCCAACCGTCCATAGTCAGCGATGATGGTCAGTTCGTCCCGTTCAGGATAATACTCATAAATACCGCCACTCTTGGCCCCAAGGAGGGTGACCGCCTGCTGAATGATCGTCTTCAGGAGAGTCTTGCGGTCGAGTTGAGAGGTAATGGCCAGCGTCATTCGGCGTAACGTGTCCAACTGATCGGCCCGCTGTTTAGTCTCTGCGAAAAGCCGGACATTTTCTACGGCCACCGCCACCTGAGCGGCGAAGGTCTGGCATAGTTCAACCTCATCCTGGGTAAAAGCGCGTGACCGGCCAATCGCATCCAGGCTAAAAGAGCCTAACACCCGTCCTTTGAACACCACCGGCACAATCAGGATGGAGCGGATATCGAATTCGTCAAAGATATCACGGACCGGGCCCAGGGAGGATTCGCCTGACACGTCAGATAGGATCAAGGGCGCCTGGGAGGCAATCAACTGTTCTTCGGCCGGCACACCCCGCACAGGAATTTCTAACCCCCGCGTTCCTATACCCGGATACTCAGCCACCACCTGGCCCCACTCGCAATTGGGCTCCTCAAAAAGGACCAGGCCACTGTGATCTACGTCAAAGAGTTCAACCGCAGCCCGACAAGTTGCCTCAAGAATCTGGTCTAATTCCATCAAGGAGCTGATAGCCGTCGAGATCTCCTGGACTGTGGCCAGGTTGCGCGCTCGCCATTCTGCCTTTTGGGTCGCTTTCTGTTCCTCGGTCCTGAGACGCGCATTCTCAATGGCCGCGGCCGCCTGAGAGGCGAACATAGCCACTGGTCCCAGTTCGGCTGGCACAATCGGGCGCCGGCTGAACTTGTTATCCATCGACAGCTTACCAATAACCTTGCCATGCAGCAGGAGGGGCACACAAGCCCATTGGTTGATCTCTTCTTTGGCCAACTGCTGTTCATACGGCAATGGCCGATCAGCCTCGCGCTCAAACACCTGCGGGTGAGGATCGGTCAACAACGCCTGGAGGTAAATATCGTCCGCTACAGGCAGTTCAAGTCCAACGAAATCCACCTCCATACCGGCCTGGGCCCGTCCAACCATAACCTGACCATCAGCCGACAACAAGTAGAGCCGAACCCGGTCAAAGCCGATGGCCTGGACCCCGTGCAGGATGGTAGCTAACACTGCCGGCAAACTCCGTCCGCTGAGCAGGGCCGTACTGGTTTCCATCAACTGTTCCAGGATCTGCTTTTCACGGGCGACCTCTTTCAGGCGGCTATGCTCAGCCGCCGTTTGAATCAGCAGGCCCAACTCTTCTGGATTGAAGGGTTTAGCCAGGTAACGATAGGCTCCAGCTCGAAGCGCTTCCAGGGCCGAGGCCATGCCCCAGCCGGTAAAGATGATAATCTCTATCCTGGGGAAACGGGCCTTAATTTCTCTGGTCAAGGTCACCCCCAATGACCGCGGTTCTTGACCAGGAGCGGGAATGAGGACATCATCAAGCAAGGCCACATCATATTGGTCCCCCGCTTGTTCAAGCCAGTGCAGGACCTCCTGACCATCGGCGGCTGTGTCAACCACGTAGCCATAAGTTTGGCGCAAGTATTTAGCCAGGGGTTCCCGCAGGCTGGCTTCATCATCGGCTAGCAACATTCGTAATGGTTGTTGGCCCATCTCATCCCTCCTGAGAAAGTGCCATCGGCAATTCGACCAAGAAAGTGGTGCCAAGGAGGATGGCGCTCCGTTCCACCACCATCTTGCCCCCTAAGGATCCAACCAGGCTCCGGGCGATGTAGAGTCCCTGCCCTGTCCCTCCCAACCGGGTAGTGAAGCCCAAGTCGAAGATTTTCTCCCATAGACGGCGGTGAATACCTGGGCCCGTATCCGAGAAGCGAATTTTGATCGGTCGGGCTGCCTCTTTATTCTGGCACGCGGTCGTGACCTTCAACAGCTTGCCCCCATCCGGCTTCAAGGCCATGTGTTGAGTGGCATTGAGCATAATATTGAGAAACACTTGTTGCAATCGAATAGCACTCCCGGCCAGACCGGGCAAGTCAGGACTCAATTCAGTTTCCAGGCTTATACGCTGCTCACGCATAATCGGTCTGAGCAGGGACACTGTTTTTTGGACCACTTCATTAATACTGACGGCCTGTTCCTGTTCGGCGCGCATCAGTTGCTGAAAAAGTTCAACCGTCTCTTTAAGGTCATTGAAGGTGGCCAGGAGTTTGTCGGCGGCCTGGCGTATTTCGCCAAAATTGACAGACCGTTCAGATTGACATTCAAATGTATGACAATCTATTTGCAGGTTACGAAGCTGGATCTCCAAGCCCGACATCTTGTTGTACACCTCGTGACTAAACCCCCTGGCCAGTTGTCCACTCAACAGCAATTTGTTGGAGGCGCGAAATCGCTGCGCCATCGCCTGGCGCTCGATGGCCACAGAGAACAGGGCACTGGCGGCCAGGGCATCCCGCACATGATAGCGATTGAAAGCACCCGCCTGGCGATGAAAAAGGAACAGGGCCCGGTGCGTTTCGCCACCGGCTTCAATCGGTATCCCGATACAAGACTCAAAAGGAAGTAAGGCCAGCAACTTACGGAATCTCTCCCGCGCCTGGTCCGATATCTGATTTGCTAGAATCTGTTCACCCTCGCTAATCACATCCCGGACCGGGCTGTCGCCCAAAGCAAAGATCGCTTCTTTATCCAGACTCAACCGGCCACTATAGGCCGTAATCGACACAGCCTGGGAAATAGGCGAAAGGTGAAAGATTAGCCCGGCCTCGGCGGGGGTGGTGGCGACGAGTTGCTTGAGGCCCGCCTGGAACTGATCAGCCAGTGAAGCCTTGGAGCGTACCGCATTCGCCAATCGTTGAAAAGATTTTGGCACTTTTACCCGAACAACCTCGGGGGCCATCTGCCAGGGTGGTAACACTTCTCCCTGCCCCAGTCGGGTTAATAAATGCTCGATCTCATCCAGATCCAACGGTTTGGCAAAGGCCTCGATCACGCCGATTTCTTCAATCTCCTCACTCCGCTCAGCCAGTCGTTCAGCCGTGCTCATCACGGCCGCCTGTCCTTTGATGCCCCTCCGTCTGACTTGGCGGAGGAAGGCTACCCCATCCAGCCCGGGCAAGTTGATATCAACCAACAGCAAGCCATAGGCTTGTTGTTGGACTTTCGCCTGAGCCTCTTCGGCATCTTTGGCTTCGTCCACTTCATAGCCCAGATGCTGCAGCCATTCCACCAGCGGTAAACGCACCTCCGTATGGTCATCCACCACCAGAATACGGCCAACGCGCTCCAGTTTGAGAGGGTCAATGCCTGACTCGAAATGCAAATCTACGGGGGTGTCACCATTTCCTTTATCCCTGGGGTTATGATCTGGCTCGTCAGTGATTGCCTCAACTGGTGAAAATAAGTGGAATTGCTCCATCATCCCGGTGACGAGTTCCAGTTGGCGCATGCGGGCCCGGATGCTCAATTTGAGTTTCTTGGTCGGACGATCAAGGTGGGTAATGACCGCTTCAACCGTATCACCGACCCAGATTGCCTCCTTGGGCTGCTGTATCTTCCAGGTGGCCAACTCGGTCCAGGGGATCAAGCCATCCACCCCTGGCCTGACCTCCACAAAAACACCGTATCCCATCAAGCTCTTGACGGTTCCCTCGACCACATCCCCCTGGTGGAACTCAGTCACAAACGCATCCCAGGGATCAGGCAAGGTGGCTCGATGACTGAGTTCTAAACTTTGACCGGCATCGGGCAACTTTAGGATGATTGCCTCAATCTTATCTCCCTCGTGCCACAGTTCTCGGGGATCGACATTTCCGGCCCAGGTTAGTTCTCTACGGCGAATATAGGCCCGCGTGCCGTCATCCAAACGCACAAAGAGGCCGTAAGGCAGCAATTTCCCCACGCTGCCGACAACCCGTTGCCCCACAACATACCCTTGACTGTCCTGCCTCATCGTCCTTGCCTTTAGAAATGAAACATCCTCAAATTATTTGAACCATTGGTAAGGGCAAATCCATTATATCACAATCGCTATCACAATTTGCTTGCAGTTTACTCACAATTGTCTGACACTATTGTGTCAGTTCAGTTTTCAAGCGGGGGGTAATCTCACAAGCAAATCGTAAAAGCCAAGCTGGTTGACAGAGAGGATGAGTTTTACCTATGCTCAGTTTTCAAATCGAGTCAGTTGCAGGCCGCAAGTGGCAGGTAGCAGGCAAAACCTGCCACTTGTCCCCGGCAACCTGCAAGGTGGAGGGAGAATCCGTAGAGTTAGCTGCACCCTGTATTTAGAAGGAGTATCCGTTAGCGACCTTGACATAAAAGATGCCCTGACTAATGTACGCTTAGTCAGGGCATCTTTACTGTCATCGAACAGACTACCTACCACCTGTGCCTAAAACATCGAACTTATCTGCGACCGGGTCATAATAGCCCATCAACCGCCGCCGCAGGTAATAAACCCAGCCGTGTAGCTCAAGTTGGTTAGCTTCTAAGGCGGCCAGCACAAAGGGATAGGTTCGAATATGGCGCCATTGCTGCACCACGTTGCGCTCTACAATGGCCCGGTGCCGCTCCCATTCAGCCAGTTTCTCATCGGCATCAACTGCCTGTTGGGCCGGCCGGGCAAATTCGATCCAGCCAGCCAGGGCCGGTTCGGCCTCGGCATCAAGCTGAGTATCCAGGCCCTTCACCCCGCCGCAGTCGGTATGGCCACAGATGATGATATGGGGCACGTGTAAATGCCGCACGGCATACTCCAACACGGCGGTGATGCCCATATCGCTGTGCTCGTAGGGTGGAATGATGTTGGCAATATTCCGTAACATAAACAAATCACCGGCCCTGGCCCCAAAGAGTTGTTCAGGCACTACTCTGGAGTCTGAACAGCCGATGAACAGGGCCTCCGGCGACTGGCCTTCTGTAGCCAATTTTTCCAGTAGTTCAGCCTGCTTCTCAAAAAAATCGCGCCGCATTGAGGCAGATTTTTCCAGTAACTTATCTGGCATGGTCTTCACTCCTCTGTAAATAGACCTTGTAGGACAAACTTAAGTTTGCCCTACGGTACGGATATTTTCATCATTGGTGGTGTGTCAACACTCGTGATAACTCCTTTCAAAATGGCGAATGGCAAATAGCGAATGGCGAAAGTGACATAACACCTACCACCTGCTACGCCACCTGCCACCTGCTACCTGCTACCTGCTACCTGCTACCTTGCTACCTTGCGACCCTGCCACCTGCCACCTGCTACCTGCGATCAGAGATTGCCTCGCTCAATGTTAATTAAATCGATCAGAATCGAATAGCCCGTCTCTACCCGGCCTGCACCTGCGCCGACGAGGGTAATCGGTCCGGCCAGGTCGCATTCGTAGGTGATGGCATTAGTCGCGCCCATCACCCCGGCCAGCGGGTCGGTCAGGGGGACCATCTCCGGTCCCACGCTGGCTACCACCCGGTCACCCTCTTTTGTGGCCCGGCCAATCAGCTTCCAGCGTTTGCCCTCAGCTTTGGCCTGCTCAATATCGGCCAGGGTCAAGTGGCTGATGCCCTGGCAGGCCACTTGCTCTTTAGTCAGGGGGGCGTTCATGACTACGTTGGCCAGAATAACCACCTTACCCAGGGCGTCATACCCCTCCACGTCGGCGGTGGGGTCGGCTTCGGCATAGCCCAACTCCTGGGCCTGCTTGAGGGCTACTTCGTAGCTCATGCCCTCTTCCATTTTGGTCAGGATGTAATTGGTGGTACCGTTGAAAATGCCGCGCACTTCGCTAATGTCATTGCCGGCCAGGGCAGTCAGGGGCATGCGCAGGGCCGGTGTACCGCTCATCACTGTGCCCTCAAAGCTCCAGTGCAGGTCCTTCTCTTTGGCCAGGGTCGACAACTCGGCGTAAGCAAAGGTCACCGGGCCTTTGTTGCTCATCACCACGTTTTTGCCACTCTCAAAAGCGGCCCGGCAGTGGTCAATGGCCGGTTGGCCGGTGTTCACGTCGGTGTAGCTGACCTCGACGATACTGTCGGCGTTGCTCTCGCGGATGGTCTTGAAACTGTCCCAGCCCCGCTCCAAACCGGGCGAGTCGGGGTAATCATCCAATTTACCGGTACGCTGCACCACCTCTAATAATTTGGCGATATCCAGGCCGTCGGGATGATAAACCGCTCCCTTCAGCAAGTCGGACACGGCCACAATTTGGGCCTCAAAACCAAGGCTATCCCGCAAGATATCGCCTTTATCCCGCAGAATTTCGGCCAAGCCCTGGCCAACCGTACCAAAGCCAATGAAGGCTAATTTGTGAGTCATGATGATTCCCTCCAAAGATATCTGTTTTTTGCAAAAACTTAAGGCAGTAAAGCCGATTTCGTGTTGCGTGTTGCGTGTTGCGTTAAATAGCAGGCTCTACGTGGATTCGAGGGGTAAGACCTGACAGGTTTAATCTGTCGCTATTTGTTGCCAATTTGCTACAATTTACCTGTATTATCTGGCAAATTTTCGCTAAAACCTGTCAGGTCTGGCTTTTTACCCCACAAATCCGCGTTAAACCAAATAGCACACGTACCACGCAACACGCAACACGCACTTACCAGGCAACACGCAAATACCAGAGGAACCTATGGTAATACACAGGTCTGAAAACGGCAAACACCCCTTCCTTTTTCCAAAGAGACTTTGGATTTCTCCTTCGTCATGCTACAATAGCTGCATTCCAATGATGAACCAATGAACCACAAAGAAACACCTTCAAACACCATTCAAAACTCAAAATTTAACATTCAACACTCAAATACTTACCCTCACACCACCTGGCGTTTGCTGGTCACCCCCCCGCTAGATGGGGCGACCAATATGGCCATTGACGAGGCCATCCTCTACGCCCTGGCCGAAGGGCACGGCCTACCCACCATTCGCTTTTTCCAATGGGAGCCGCCCTGCCTGAGCCTGGGCTATAATCAACATTGGCGGGAAGTCGATGAAGCTGCCTGCCGGCGACTGGGCTACACCTGGACTCGTCGTCCGACCGGGGGTAAGGCCATCCTGCACACCGATGAAGCCACCTATAGCTTGATCATTCCCCAGGATGATGCCCGTATCCAGGGAGGGGTGGTTGAATCCTACCGGACACTCAGTTTTGGCCTGTTGAGAGGTTTGGAGAGCCTCGAGGTGCAGGCCAGGCAAGCGACCAAAGAAGAAATAGCAGCGGCCAGTGCGGGTACCGGCACAGGGGGACCGGTCTGTTTTGATACTCCCTCTCGCTACGAAATCACCTGGCAAGGCAAAAAACTGATCGGCAGTGCTCAACTGCGGCGGAAAAAAGTCGTGCTGCAACACGGCTCGCTCCCCTTGCACGGCGACTTGAACCGGATTTTAGAGGTCCTGGCCTTCTCGGAAGAGGAACGCGTCCACCAGGCCAAACTGTTACCCCAACGGGCCACCACCCTGGAGCAGGCCCTGGGCAAAGTGTTGTCCTTCGCCGAGGTAGCGGCCGCCCTGGCCAACGGCTTTGCCCGGCAACTTAACCTGACCTTGTCAGAGATGCCCTTGACCGAAGCCGAACAAAAGTTGGCCGACAAGCTACGGGCAGAACAATACGCGAATGACAATTGGAATAAGCGAGTCTAATCGATTTGCGATTTATGATTTTGGATTTTCGATTGTTAGTCCAAAATCGTCAATTCATGAATCGCAAATCGTAAATCCCCAATCGTAAATCGTAAATCAACCATGGTTATAGGTGTTTGTACCCTTGAACTGAACATTCCTATGGCGGTCTCACTCAAAGACAAACGGAAAGTGGTCAAGAGTGTGATCGCCCGGCTGCGAAATGAGTTTAATGTATCCGTGGCCGAAGTTGACCGTCTCGACTCGCGGCAGTCTGCTGTCATCGCTGCTGTCACCGTTTCCAGCGATAGAGATTATGTCCACGGCCTACTGACTCGCGTGGCCTTGTGGATTGAGGACAACCGGCTGGACTGTGACCTGGTTGATTATGACATCGAGCTCATTTGAGTTTTCCCCCTTATCTTACCAAACGAGGTGCCTTGTGGAATCTTTCGACCGCTACATCGAACAACATCGCCACGAATTCATCGACGAACTGAAAACCTTTTGTGCCCAGCCCAGTATCGCTGCCACTGGCGAAGGAATGGCGGAAATGGCCGAATTGGTGCGGGCAAAGATGGTCGAGCTGGGAGCCGACGTGCAGATGCTGACGGTGGCCCCCGACGCGCCTAAAATCGTCTACGCCACCCTCGGTCAGGGTGACAAAACCCTACTGATTTATAATCATTACGACGTTCAGCCGGCCGACCCGCTTGAACTGTGGCATTCGCCTCCCTTTGAGCCAACCCTACGCGACGACAAATTATATGCCCGGGGTGTTTCCGACAACAAGGGGCATATCATGTACCGGATTCAGGCCATCAGAGCCTGGCAGGAAACGGTGGGTCCGTTACCCTGCAAAATCAACTGGTTTATCGAGGGAGAAGAAGAAACGGGCAGCCCTCACCTGGAGCCATTTTGTATGGCCAACGCCCACCTCCTACAAGCCGATGGTTGTCTGTGGGAGATGGACAGCGTGGACGAAGCCGGTCGCCCGGTACTTACGCTGGGGGGAAAAGGGTTGCTGTACGTGGAGTTGAGTGTACAGAGCCTTAGTAGAGACCAACACTCGGCTATAGGCACCCTGGCTCCTAACGCTGCCTGGCGGTTGGTCTGGGCCTTGAACAGCCTCAAAGGACCGGATGAAACGATCCTCATCGAGGGGCTCATGGAGCACGTGGCTCCGCCCGGCGAAACCGACCTGGCCCTGCTGAAAGCCATCCCCTTTGAAGAAGAAACCTTGCTGGCCAATCTGGGCCTCGAGCGTTGGGTCGGGGGCGTATCCGGTTTCGAGGCGCTCAAACATCACCTGTTTCAACCCACCTGTACCATCTGCGGTATCGACAGTGGCTACACCGGACCGGGCCAAAAAACCGTCCTCCCGGCCAGAGCCAAAGCCAAAGTCGGCTTTCGGTTGGTCCCCAACCTTGAGCCGCAACTGGTGGCCGATTTACTACGCCAACATTTGGCTAAACACGGCTTTGAGGACATTCAGGTTGATATTCTTGGCGGGGAACGTTCCGGCAAATCCAATCCCGAGGCAGAGGTGGTGCAGGCAGCCATTGCAGCCGCTCGAGCCGTTTATCAGCATGAACCGGTGGTCTACCCTCTGATGGCCGGCACCGGCCCCATCTGGCCGGTCGCCGTGGCCCACGGCACGCCCCTGGTTAGTTTTGGTGCCTCATATCCGGGCACAAACCTGCATGCCCCCAACGAGAATCTCCGCCTGGCTGACTATTTCCAGGCGATACGCATGCTGGGCCGGTTTATCGCAAATTTTGGCCTGTCGTAGGCCCCTCAAGATTAAAGATAAGCTCCTGAAGCACCCAACACTCGTCCTGCTTGACCAATAGCCAGCGATCCCCGGCCGGAGAAACTTCGTCTCCAATGCTGGTGGTGGCCGTGACCACCGCTTGCTGGCCGGTAATGCTGATGGCCAGGTCGGCCGGCTCAGCCCGAGCCGGATGTCCGGGGAAAACCCGGTGCAGGTAACGAACCCGAATGGCCTCTCTCCCCTGCCAGGTATGATCATCGGTGGCATCGGTCGGGGTGTGTTTGGCATCGATGATGCGAGCATTCGCCCCCCACAACTGCATAAGAGCGATGATGTCCTGTTGGACCAGGTAGGCACCCTCAGCATGCAGCACGGCAGTAATCGCCACTTCGTCAGAGGTCGAGTCGGGCAGCTCCAGGCTGCAAGAGCCCAACCCTGTCCCCGAGGTCAGCCCCCCTGCCGAGTTCGCCTCGTCCATCCCCGTCCCTGAACCGCAGGCCGTTAAAACTAGCAAAATAAAAATTAAAAAATACATGGGCTTACCAGGTCTCGCTGACCGGTATGGCCTGGCTAAACAAGTGGCTTAGAAAGTCGCTCTGGATAGCCACGGTTTCGGTGATGGAACCATAGCGGGGAGTGGCCAACTTAAACAGAACGATACCATCGGTTTGATCACGGGTTCGATTGGGGAAGAGGTAAAAGTAGAAAACCAGGTGCTCGGTGGCTACGCTGTCCCCATCGAACTGCTTCCGGGCTTCCAGCCACAACCCATACAGTTCGCCCCCCTCACCCCGGGTAACCCCGGCATCCCCAGTAGCCCCAGTAGCCCCGGCATCCCCATGCAGGGGGATGGCCCGCGAGGAAAGCGTAGCCTGCCAGCCGTCAGCATCGTAACACAAGTCGACCGGATGAAAACTGCGCGATTGACGCCCCCCGATAAGGGTCAGCCAGAGGTGATGACCGGCTCCATCCCGGTATCGGCGTCGCACGAACTGCTCCGGTTCTAGCAACATAAACACCTCCGCGTTCCTCTCCGGCACCTCCTCGCCTTGCCAATCCCCAACCTGCAACGGCACTGCGTGCAAATCATGGCTCAGATCGAGAGGGACGGTGGTTTGAACCAGTTGTTCTCGCCCGGTGCGCTGCCAGAAATCCAGGTCGGCCACGTAAGTCAAGCCGGTCTCGGCCGGTCCACTGGCCGGACCGAACCAGGCCGGTCCGTAGACCACCAACAGGCCGGTCAACAGCAGGACGACGACGACTACAGTTCGAAACGTGGGGTTTTGCATTGCCACAGCCTCGCCAGAGGAATGATAAGCAGCAGCACCAGGCCAAAGAAGATAGGACCGGAAAAGTCGTGATAAAAGCGGAAAGCTGCCTCAGTCCCCATATAGTAGGCCACAAAGAGCAGATTAGCCACCCGCAGAATATTACCCAGCATAGCCAGGGGGATGGCCATAGCCACCAAAGCCAGCCGTCCCCACCACGGGCCGTGCAGGACGTAGGCCATCAGGCTGGTCAGGGTAAAGAGAGAAATAATGGAGTTGATGCCGCTGCACTGAGCGCCGATGGTCAAGTGGTTGTTGGGCAGAGTCACGGCAGCGCCGTTGATGATTACCTCCAGCCCCAGGCGGCGCACCAGCCAGCCAGAGGAAGCGCCCGTCCACAGCGCCAGCGGCAAGGTCGTACGCTCGACAAAGGGCAGAGGCACCATCAACCCCAGAAAGGCCAGGGGAAAGGCCACTCGGCGCAGAAGACTGAAGCCGCCGAAGGTCCAGGCCAAACCGGCCAGGATAAGCGGCATGGTCAGAGCGGCCAGATAAGTGGCTTTAGCGGTCAGAAAAAAGAGGAAGAGACCCACCGCCCCGGCCGTTAACCCCAACCCCCGATTATCACCAGACCCCCGTTCCCCCGGCCAACTCCGCCAGGCCAGGTAAGCAGACACCGGCAAAATCAGCAGCCCGTGGCCGTAGTAGTCATTACTCCACCACTCGTTCCACAACCAGCGCCATACGGGCCAGGTCAGTAATCCCACTAAAACCAGTAGCCCCGGCATCCCCATGCCGGGGCTTCTCCGCTGACGGATCACGGTCAGCGCTCCTCAGAGACTCGCCTTCGATTTTATTCGAAGTTGAGTCCCCAACACAAACCAATTTCTACTTCTCATTCCGCTTCGCCCGCTGCCGGGCAGCATAGCCGGCCAGACCGGCCAGGCCGAGACCGACCAGGGTGATGGTAGTCGGTTCTGGAATAGGAGGACCATCGCCATCGTCGCCATCACCACCATCACCATCACCTTCACCACCACCATCACCGCCACCACCATCTGGGGGAGGAGGAGGAGGAGGAGGAGGAGGCTCCGTAGCAGTACACCCGGCGGCCCGGGTCTGATCACGTAATCCTTCGGCAATAGTGATGAAAGCGTCGGTGGTAATACCTGTGGTCACATTGAACACCGCGTCGAAAGAAACGACCCCCGTGTCCCCCCTTGGCCGCGTACCAAGATTCCAGGTAATCAAGCCCCCACTCTCCGAGCAGGAAGTTCCCCCGCTACAACTGACGTAAGTCGTTCCTGCCGGCACAGGAGCCGTAATGACCACCGTACTGGCAACGGGGTAGGTACTGGCCGCACGAATAGTATAGGTAATCGGAAAAGTGGCCGTCTGCCCAACAACCACGGTCGGGGTGGGGCAGACATTGTTAAGGTCAATGCCCAGCAGGAGCGTGGCCTGTGTTATATCTTCCCCCAACCTGTCAAAATCTGAATCGGCAAAGGCCCGGATCCATAGATCAGGTTGGGGCGGGTTACCGGGTGGAAACAAGCTATCTTTGTCAATACGCCACTCGATGACGCCTGGGTTAAATAGGGTACTGTAGATAGCTTCGCCGCTCAGTGTAGAGTCGGGTGGGGTTAATGTAAAGAGCGTGTTAGGACCACCGTCATTGGCCAGGGTAGCCACGGCAGCAGGCAACGAGGCTGCCGTCGGGCCGAATTGCAGGAAATATTTTTCCTCTTGGGCCGCGATGCTATTCACGCCAGCCGGGTCAGGATCACCATTTGTTAGGGCGCCCGTGTCAAAAGCATCGGTACCAACACCCAAATTACCTGCTACCCCTGTTCTGCTATCCGAGTCCCCGGGTCTACTGTCCACATCCAGTCTAAAGTACCAATTATTAGAACCAACTTGATAATACGCCCAGAGATCGGTGATATCATAACCACTGCGAGCGAAGCAGGGGCTGTTGTTAGGATTCGTACCAAGGGAACCACCACCGCATAGCGTGTCAACGGTAATAGACAGATTGCCGCCTAAACCGGTCATCAACCGCCAGGCCGTGTCAGTCCAATCGCTTCCATCACCATCCAGCGTAATAGTAAGCGGGGTTTGGGCATGTACAATTGGCTGGGGCAAAGAAAAATGACCGACAAACAAAAAAGTAGCCCCTATGCCCAGGATTAGCACCACCAATAGTCGCCATAGCCTACTTCTTTTCGTTTGCATAACCTCCCTCCTTCTGGGACAAATACAAAAAACGGTTACGAGAATCTATTCACAAGACAAAAAATAATCCAACCTCCCATTTATTAACTATCAGTACAAACCCTCCTGCACACGTACCCCATAACGAAGGATAACACCTCCCCTGAACAAATTACAATAGCATATATTGCCTATCTCCGCACTCCCCACTCCCCAATCCCCATCATCTTAAACTAGCCCGCCGGCCAGACTCAATCATCGCCTTCACATTAGCCAGGCTACTCTTGATCGCCCGCTGGGTCGAGGCCCGTCCACCCAGTTTATCCAGGATGCTGGCCATAAATCCCCGGGGCCGGTAGTTCCAAACCCAGGTAAAACGGGTGCCACCACCGACCGCGCTAAATTGCCAACTAAGCTCGCTGCCGGCCCCGAAGGGGCTGCTCGAGGCCGTATCAAGCACCCGCACCCTGGAACCGAGCGGAAACTTAAAATCGGCGTATTCGGCATCCCAGGTAAAAACCGCCCCCCCGGTACTGGCATCAACCCGGACTAACGTCCCCTGGCGGATCGGACGGGGTGTCAGTAACTCTATGTGCACGACTCGTTCATCCCACTCCGGCCGGCTGGTCAGGTCGTGGCAAAAACGAAACACATCGGCCGGCGCTGCTGCAATATCAATGGATGCTTCAATGTGGGGCATATACTTCTCCTCATGCTGGCCTCAAGCGGTCAGGCGTATTGAGCCCTATTATACTATGAACCGGGCTTCCTCGCCAGCAGTGACTATCATCAGGCAGCCCTAACTCATCCCAACCGCCACCGCTGACCAAAAACGCCCACGTCAAGACCCTGGGCTACCAGCCAATCCCGCTCCGATCCGGGCACAAGTAAAGGATTGCTGTGATTCAGATGAATCAGGTACACGGCGCAATCTACCCCGGCCAACCGGGCGGCCGTGTCCGTGACCAGGGGGTGAGGGATCTGGCTTAGGTCCCGGCCCGGTAATTCGGTGGGGCTGAAAAAGGTGGCAGACAGGAGAGCCACATCCAGTTCGGTTATAAAACTGTAGAGATCGTGCTCCCACTTATCCCAGCTATCAATATCCGGACAGTAGAAGAGGCGGCGGGCGGGCCCACGGACCACAAAGGCCAGGGTGTCGCTCCACTCATCCCGGTGGGGGACCGGCACAGGCAGCAGACGCAAATGGGGACTGAGTGCAGTCTCGACAGCGGGTGTTAGCCGGCGGAGCTCAATATTGCCCCGGCTAACCAACTGTGACCAGGGGGCATTGTGACCCAAAAAGTCGGCCATACGGGGCGAGACGTAGACCGGCCAGCCCTGTGCGTTCATCGCTTCAGATCCCAGGTGGATCAGGCCGGTGTAATGGCCCATATGGGCATGGGTGAGGATAATTCCGGTCAGCGGACACTCAGGCGCGAGTCGGTGTAAAGCCGCCTCTTGCTCCCGAAAATCGGGCGTGGCGTCGATCAGCCAACTCTGCTGGGTGATATGGTCGATCAGCCCTAAACAGACGGCATATTGACGTTGAGCCGGGTTAGTTCGCGCTCGCTGGCAGTTGGGGCAGTAACAGCCAGCTTGGGGGATACCGGCATCCTGGGCGACGCCAAGCAGGATGGCTTCGGTCGTCATTTGCGGCATATATCCCTCACTTTTCCTCAGATTCCAGCATGGCCCGGGCTAGTTTGTCATCGATGATAAATACGTTTGCGTATCCTCCCTTGATCGCAGCCCGGGCAATTTCCGCTTTCCGTTGGCCCGAAGCGATAACGACCACTTGTATTCCCCACTGGACCATCTCCTGGAGGTCTTCCAACTCAATAGAGCAAATGAGGTTGTTGATTTCCGAAGCAATCGGCTGCCCATTTCGATCGACCATATGGTAGAGAATATCTCCAACCGCCCCCCTCTCACGTATGACTTCAAGGCTTAGACCTCTACTCTCCAGAAGATCACCCAACCAATAAGGTGAAAATCTGCGCTTAAATGTACCGAGTCCCAAGAAAGCAATATCAACGCTTTTGGCTTTAGCCAGGATGCGCCGGGTGAAGGCAAATTTCTCAATATCTTTCACCTCTTTCCAATCCAGTGGGCTGGCGTACTGTAAGGAATAGCCTCTCACATTATGTCCGTGATGCCGATAAGTAAGTGCGCCGACTAAGTTATTAGTGTCGACGGCAATGGCCTCAATGACCGGGCTGATGGCTAGAGGATAAACGTCAATATTTTGACACTCCCCTCGCCTGAGCGAATAAATCAGGCGACTAACGGAATAGCCACCGGCGATACCCACCTTCATACCTTCATAAACATGCGTCTTGAAATAGGAACGAGCCGCTTCACCCAGCAAGATATACCTGAAAAGAGGCGGCGATTCTGTCATCACAGGGACGACTACGACCTCTCTCAACCCAAATGTTTGCCGAATTTGCTCGGCCAGGTTAGTATCTTGTGGCAAGTGATCAATACTGATCATATCGGCATAGATAACATCGAGTAGATAGCGCTCAATTTCTGGCTGAAAAGAAACTTTCAGTGCAGCCATAATTGCCTCAAAATTTTCGCCCTCGGCCAGTCGTTGCCAGGCTTCTATCCCTTTCTGCTCATTTTCCGTCTGTGCCGCCCGGCGTGGTGACCAGGTCAGACCTCCTTGGGTCGTTATGGATTCCAGGCTGGTTTGAACATTGGCCGTGTGTCCCAATAAGAAATCAATACTCACCTCGAAGTAGTCTGCAATCTTAGGCAGCAAGGTAATATCGGGCCTGGTGCGGCCAGACTCCCAACTGCCGTAGGCCCCGGCAGAAATATTCAACTGCGCCGCCACCTCTCGTTGGGGGATTCTCCGCCGCCCCAATTTTTTTGCTTTGGCTACCCGGAGTTGCTTTAATCGAACCCCAAACTCGTTATGGTCCATATTTCTTATCTCCTGGCTTACTACCAAATATCTTCAACTATGGCTTTGCATATGAACCTGGCATCTTCGTGTGAGATTTTTCTAATTCTCGCGGACAACGCAAATCTTGCCGAGTAATACTATAGTGAAATACTAACAACTAAATTATTTGGTAAGCAGAAAACTGACAAACAGTAAGCATTCTAACTTTATATCGTTTTATTAAAAAATAAAACTACATTAAGTAAGTTTATTCACGCTTTCTTAACAAATAACTACAAATCCATTGACTTTTTTTACTCCTTCAGTTACTATAGTGTCAAGTTTTAAGTTTTCACCTTGATTTTTGAGCTTTTGTTGGACTTTTCATAAAGGATAACGCAAACTGACCATTTTGTCAACGAAAACCGGGATTTCAATAAACCTATAAGCTTTGAGGAGCCACCGATTGATGGGTCGGCATTTTTTGTATGGTTTTAACCTCACGAATCGGTGCGCTTCGCAGCAGGGACTGAAAATAATTGTAAGTACAGTCGTCCACACGTAGGTGTGTGGGCAGGGCTTCCGAGTAGCAGTTTTGGAGGCAGTCTAATGAAGGATACAAGCCGCTGGCAACAGAACGTCTGGGGACGTTTGAGTGTCGGCGGCTTGTTGCTTTTGGGGGGAGACCAATTGTCTTTGTCTTGAACCAAAAACCTTGATTGTAATGTAAAGGAGGACACTGCCACAAACTGCGTCAGATTGTTTATGAGGGATAGTTTATGTGGAAAGTAAGTATCTTAGTCATTCCCGTGACCATCATTGCTCTGGTGGCCACCGACGACTGGGGGGTAAGTTTGATAAATAGCCAACCTCGCCCAGCCAGACGTTCGAACATATCTGGAAGATCACCTGACCAATGACTTGCCGCCTCACGTCAGTTGGTTAGGCATCATACTTTCGGGCCGGGTTATGCTCGGCAATATCGTCCTCCCCGAGGTAGTTCAGGCTGAGATCAATCAGGCCCAACTGGTCCGAATTCAAGCCCAGGCCAAGGCGGATGCCTTGAATGTGTTGGGCGAAGCCCTTGGCGCTCAACCCGACCAGGCTTGGAAGAAAGTGCTTGAAGTTGAAGCCATTGATGCTTTGGCTCAAAATGGCGTTCCGGTCTTCCATCCCTATTCTTCCACATATTGGAGTGGAGGTATCTCCAGAAATAGAACAGATGGTAACAGCTAAACTAACAAAAAAGTTGTAATGTTTGGCGCTCGGTCGCCTCTTTAGAGTTGATTGAATGGCACAACGGCTAAACTGGCTCTCGTTGTGTTCCCCTATAAGGAGGTCATTATGCTTTTGAAAAATTATTATCGACGAATGTTACGAATTGTGATTTCTGTACTCTGTGAAAGAATAAACCGGCAAAAATTACACCTTTTACCAACTCTGGCAATCGGCCTGCTGACTTTGGTCGGGGTGTTGATTCTACTGGAGAGTTTTAGTAAAGAAGTTCCCTATGTTCATGCCCAGAACGTCACCCAACACATAGTTGCCATTAATAGTGATATGAACGACTGTATCACCTCCGATATCCTATGCCGCACGGCGCTGTATGTTGCAGGTCAACCCACCACTGTAACAATCGGTGGACCGACGGCAGGTATGGTCAATACTACTTATACCTTCACCGCCACCGTCAGCCCGGTTACGGCTACGTTGCCCATTACTTACGTCTGGCAAGCTATAGAGCAGCCTCCAATAACGTCCACAAGCGGTCTGAGTCACACGATTCCCTTCACCTGGAACACAACCGGGACTAAAGCCATTACTGTCACAGCTATGAACACCCAGGGTACGGCCACTGGCACTCACGTTATTACCATTGACGGTGGCTCAGACTGTGGGGGCTGTAATGTCATCGAGTCTCGTCCCATTTTGAACGTCTCACCGAGCGTCTTTCTGGATAGGCCGGAATCCGTCCCAACAAATGGTCGGGAGCTACAATCACTGGGGACGGTGTCATTAGACAATATTCTCCCCACCACAGGACCCCCCAATACCACGCCCAACGTCTACATCCCCACTTTGGCGCTGGCAATCACCGATGTTGTCAATGCGCAGGCTGTCGATTTCATCCACAATGAAACCGGCCTTATCAAAGGAGTTGTCGTAAGCATTAAAACGCAAAATAACGTCTACGAGCACGATCACGCTGTCTGTAGTCGTTTCCACGGCTACATCGTTGATTCCATTGACCCGAGACTCATTCCAGGTCCAGGAAACGAACAGACCTGGTTCTGGCACGCTTCAGGGCATAAAGATGATTTGGTTGAGGAGGTGTTCACTTTTGTCGTCTTTGTCGACGAGAGCAATACACATTTCACCGTCGACTCTCGTTGGCGCTGGGACGATTACCAGGGTGTTCCACTTCCCAATCACGATTACATTTTTAACTTTCAAATCTGGGCACCTTCGGCGGTAGATGCCCATAACTTGGTTCAACAAACGCTTGATAACTTGGCCGCTTTTGACAACGGGAGTTGGTCCCTAGACTTTAACAACACCACCCAACCTACAGCACCGATGGTAATCATTCAAGAAGGAAAACAAATTGGCAGTAAAATCCACCTCACCCTGCGCAGTTGGCTCACCGATACGGTGTCTCTTCCCATCACGGGCACATGGCGCGCCTACACCGACCGGATAAACATCATCACTTTTAGCGAAACGGTCAACATTGCACCAGGTGTCAATACCTTCAATATACCACTCTCACAACTGTTGGATGCCGTTGTCTACACCAATTATGGTGGCTTTGGTGACAAAGTCTACGTCGGCAGTGGCTTCTGGTTCACCTTCGACGATGCCAGCGAGCCCTGGCCTCAATCACAGGTGACCAAGCTTGACAGAGATTGTACAGTCCCAATGGGACTGGGCACTGAGGCCCTCATCATACCGAGTTGTGCTGGCATGACAGGTACAATTACCCACACGTCGGGCTACATTGGTTTAGGGGTAACGATCAATCCCAACGGGATGCCAATTGACGTTAGTGACCATGCTGCCCTGACATTCCGGGCTCGGGGCGATGGTCGCAGTTATCGCTTGAAGCTCGAAACCGATAGCGTCAGCGACGGTGACTTCCACGAGATTGTCTTCACCGCCCCCAGCGAATGGCAGCAGTTTGTCATTCCCCTCAGTGTGTTCCGCCAAAGATGGGAGAACACCCGAGTATCCTTTACTGGTACCGATGTCAAGGCGTTGGTCTGGGTGGCAGAAGGTCCGCTGCCTAGCTCATCAGTCCATCTGGAGATCGACCAGGTGGCCTTCTTTGACTCTGTAATCATTAGTGACACGACCGGCCCAGCCAGCACCAACGATATATTTGGCCCCTATTCGATTACCGCGCATATCGCGGACGATGTGGGTATCGAATCGGCTAAACTGTACTACAGCTTGGATGGCGGAGATACCTTAACGCCAGTGCTCATGACCGCAACGGGTGGAGACACATATGCCGGTCAGATACCGGAGCAACCGATGGATACAGACATTAGTTATTACCTGGAAGCGACTGACGGGGATAACAATGTATCCACCAATCCGCACGACGCGCCCTCTATGACCTATCACTTCCGGGTCGAGTGGTATCCCTCGCTGCTGGTGGATGATTTCTTTGACGCCGGCTCGACCAATCTGTTGGGAGGTGACTCAGGCCTCACCCGGGAAAATAGTACCGCCACAGCCACTTACAGTAACGACCAGTTATGTTTGAACTACGATGTCACTAATACAGATAGCTATGCCGTTTACTACAGCCTGCTGAAAAAACTCGACGTAACGCCGTATCGTTCACTCTCCTTCCGAATCAAAGGATTAGCGGATGGAGAAAAGGCAAAAGTCGGGCTGAACGACGGGCACGGCCACGAGCCGAAACTAGAGGTCAGCGAACATTTACCCAATGGTATCACTACCGACTGGCAGACAGTCAACATTCCCCTGACCGCTTTTACCCGGGTGATCACCGATTGGTCGCAAATGCACAGCTTTTCCCTGGCTTTCGAAGAGGGAATAGGCAGCGGTCAAGGTACCGTCTGTCTTGATGATATCCGGTTCGAACCGGCCGCCTTACCCATCCCATTAGACAACTTTAACGATCTTGATAATCAGAACGGCGTAGGGCAGCTACACGACACTGACATCGGTAGCGGAGCAAGCCTGGATGTCAGTTACGATCAAGTGAATCCATACGGTGATGCGGGCGCCAGCCTGGCCCTGACCTACAATGTCCCCAGCGACGCCTCTTACGCAGCCTGGCAAAGTGGATTGGATTTGGATGTCTCAAGCTACGACAAACTCTCGTTTGCCGTCAAAGGTGCTAACGGCGGAGAGAATTTCCACATTTGGCTGGTAGATCAAGCGGAACACTCCGGTTGGGTGGAAGTGATCAGCTATACGACTGTAGCCAATGCCTGGTCGCCCATGTTGGTTGAAATTCCCTTGCAAGACTTTGCCGCAGAAGGTGTCGACCTGACCCAACTCAGTTTGTTCAAGGTTGCTTTCGAGTGGGTGCCTATGAACGGGACTGTATACCTGGATGATATCCGTTTCATACTACCCCCAGCACCGACGATCACTGCCCTGTCACCTGCCAAAGCCACAAATGACGTATCTACGACCC
Source organism: Anaerolineae bacterium (assembly GCA_034409055.1). Lineage (GTDB taxonomy): Bacteria > Chloroflexota > Anaerolineae > 4572-78 > J111 > DAOUMU01. The sequence continues at coordinate 4,782 of DAOUMU010000305.1, read as the reverse complement.
TGACCCTCACCGGCACCAATTTCCTGATGCACCCAACGGTGGCCCTGGATTACTACCTGCTGAAGGATGTGACATTGCCGAATTCTACCACGCTCCAGGCAACGATCCGGCCAGGTATTCCTGAGGGTAGCTATGATATCCGGGTTATTCAGCCCAATATGCAATCTGGGATGAAAAGCGATGCATTCACTATGGGTAGCAAGCCTCCCTATGTTGGGTATAAACTCTACTTACCGGTTATACTCAAGGATGGACAGTAACTATGGGACTATTACAAGCGTTTCTTTCTTGACAAGGTGTCCGGTAATGAACACCGTGAATACCCCTTGAGCGAGACTTTTGCAATGCAGAATGGCACATTTCGAGGTGTTGTACTCTTAGTCTTATTGGTAAGCAGCCTGTTGGTTATCTATGCCCCGCAGTGGCTGGATTTGACCGGCTACCAGACTAATACGGGCGAAATTGGTTTCACCTACCTGGTTGACCTGGATTACTGGCAGCGCACGGAGCGCGAACGGTTCGTTGAAACGACCATCCCTTTCGACCTGGCCCACGATCTGAACGAGGTGCCGTTACAAATCGGGGATTGGCGAGGAGAGGATGTGCCGGAGACAAACATCGAGGTCTTTATTCTGCTAGAGCCGGAGCAACTTGTGCAACGGCTGTATCAAGATAACGCCGGGCATTACCTGTGGTTGACCTTGATCGGCAGCCACAAATCACGCAGCTTTCATCCCCCGGACCTTTGCTATGACGCCGATGGCTGGCAGACTGCCCTATCCTCACAAGCCATTCCCCTGGCCGGCGGCGGGGAGATCCATGGTTTATGGCTAGAGGCGCGAAAACAGATGACTGAGGAGGAAACACCTATGGAACACCGGGTTTTCTATTTTTATTCCCCAATCGTGACCGCGATCAGGCCGATGGCATTGTGCTGTTCAAGCTAACCTCGCCCCGCTACGGTACCGTGGAGGAGACCGTAGCCTTGCAGGGCAACTTTTTGCGCCACCTGTTTGAGGAGCGACGCCGATCAAAAGAACGCTATGAACGCTCATAATCGCTGGTCCGCATCAGCAAATCTTATTTTTGCCTTGATGATTTGTGGGCTCTTGGACACTTGCAGTCCAGCGGCTGGAGCGGCCAAACATTCCAGTCCCAACGCAGCTATGACCGACGATGTCGCGTTGACAGAGAGGGGGTCTTGCAGTCTCGACTTGCCCGAGACCTTCACCGATGAGGAGGCCATCGTAGCCCTCCTGAACACCGAAGGCGCTTATGTGGTTCAGCAGGATATTGTGGGGCTAATGCGCCTGTGGGCGCCGGATGGCCGTGTCTCCGATGCCAAACACAGCCCGGCTGATCCGGCAGACGATCAGACCTGGCAGGGGGCAGACGCGATTCGTCACCGCTACGTGCGCTGGGTTCTCCCCGGCAGGCCAGTCGTAGCCCAACCGGCCGATTTGGTCATCAGCATCACCGGCACGAAAGCAATGGTCACCGGCACGACCAGGCTTGGGACCGAACTCTTCCCGGCCGGAGATCGCTGGCTGTTAGTAAAAATAGGGGACTGCTGGGTGATTCAGGAGCTTATTTTTAATCTTGAACTGCCATGAAAGCCAGGAGTGCTTTCTACAAGCGTTTAAGCTTCCCCAAATGCCTGGCTAAGACAAAAGCAAGATAAACCAAAACAGACAAAGGGAGGGTTTTCTAATGTGCCATAATCTCATAGCGGAGAAAAACAATGTGTTGCAAAATCTCGCAACACAGATTCAAACAAAAAGGAAACACAAATTATGAATCGCTCAATTAGCAAACTTTTCTCGTTACCGGACTTGAAGATTGTGCCGATGATCCTGGTCCTGAGCTTGGGAATTGGGCCGGTATTCGCGGATGCAGTGCTCTATGATGACTCTGCCCAGACGACCGAAGACACGCCGGTCACAATGAACGTGTTCGACAACGACACCACACTTCCGGGCGAGTACCAGGCGATGATTGGCTCGCAGCCCGCTTCCGGTACGGCATCGGTCAACCCGGATTGGGCGAATAGGAGATCGACCCATCCGGGTTTCACCCGCTCAGACTCGTTCTATCTGGTCAATCCGTTCATCGACCCGACCACAGCCAATGACGACATACTGGTGATGTTTCGCGATACGCCAAAGACCATCGACCTGCTGCGGAACGATTTCGATCCGCAGGGTGCCCCCCTCGACGTCACCATCCAAACGTTGCCGTCTCATGGGACTGTCGTCGAGAATCTTGACGAGACGATCGCCTACACGTCGTCGTCCGGATTCACCGGCAGCGATTCCTTCACCTACCAGATCGATGATGGGAACGATCACACCGACACGACGATTGTCAATCTGTCCGTCCAGGCAGTGAACGCCGCTTATATGAGCCACTACCTGGCGCCGCGCCCTCAGACCGGGAACATCGACGACGGCGGCACGCCCATCAACTTGCGCATCACGACCCTCAATTCCAGTGGCGCGACGGGTACCGTTTCCTTTCCGGGCAGTAGCGAGCCAGACCATTCGTTCACCATTGCGCAGCATGAGACCTTCCAACTATACCTGGACACCAGTACAGCCCCTCCCCCAGGTGGCGGCCCGGACTTGGGCATTACGCACCAATACAACACCATTGAGAACAACGGCATTAAGGTCACAGCCGACACCGCTGTGGATGTGCAAATCACGCAGGATACCAGTTGCTGGCAGTCCTTTCTCCAATCGAAGGGCCTGACAGCCCTTGGCACGAACTTTTACGCCGGGCAGATGTACGGTGAAAGGTACTTCCTAGTCCCTGACGATCCCGGTGGCTTCATTACGGTGATTGCCACGGAGGACAATACCCAGGTCACTTTTGACGTGCCGCCAGGCGCGACCTGGAATTGGCAAGGCACGAGCCAGCAAATAATCACTGTCGCCTTGGACACCGGACAAACGTATGCGGTGAGCGCCGGCTTCAACGGTGAGATACCGAATGACCTCACCGGGGCACACGTTACGGCGAGTAAGCCCATTGCCGTCAACAGTGGAGCCTTCGGGGTGTACATTCCGACCCATGCGGGCGATCACGGCTGGGACCAATTGGTTCCTGTGGAACGCATCGGCGCCGAGTACGTCATCATCAAGGGTTCTTCCACGACCGAGCGAGTGGATGTGGTGGCGACCCAGGATGGTACCGACATAAGTGTCAATGGCACGACTGTCGCTACCAACCTGCCGGCCGGCGGGCGGTACCAGTTCACCCCCGGTGGTGGTGCGAACACACCTACGTTGATCGAGACCACCAAGCCGGCCTACGTGTATCAGTCCTCCGGCAGCAGTCATGGTGAAAACGGGATGAGCTTGATCCCTCCCATCCGAACCGAAGGTATTGGTCGGGTACGTTTCCGCGCTGCAGACTCATCGACCATCATTCGTGCCGTCTTGAGCACCGCCGCTCTCAATACGCTGCAATTGACCGACATCACCGGTGGCGGGCCCATAATTGTCCCGATCAACATTGGAGGCGCATCCCCGGTGCCGGGGCGTCCAGACCTTTCTATCGTGCAAGTAGATGTGACAACCGGTCACGAGTTTATCATAGGGGCCGATTCCTTCATTCAGGCCACTTTGACCTCATTTAGCCCTGAACGCGGTGGAGGCGGTGGCTTCTCCGCCTTGTCTGGCTTTAACGTAGAAGCCGACCTCGCGATCACCAAAACCGACTCACCCGACGACCCGGTCATCGCGGGCAACAACCTGACCTACACCCTCACCGTCCTCAACCACGGCTCTTCAGACGCTACCGGAGTGACGCTCACCGACACGCTGCCGTCCGGCGTGAGCTTTGTCTCGGCTATACCTAGCCAGGGAACAGGCTGCAATGGAACAAGTCCGGTGATCTGTGACCTCGGCAGCCTGGCCAACGGCACCACTGCTACGGTCACAATTCTGGTGACCCCGACGATAACGGGGACGATCACCAATACAGCCAGCGTGATGAGCAACAACTTCGACCCCAACCCGGCTAACAATACGGCCACAGAAAACACCACGGTCACCTCCACCGAAACTGCGGATCTGGCAGTTACCCAAACGGATTCGCCGGACTCGGTGACCGTTGGAAACAACCTGACCTACACGGTTCTCGTTGCCAACAACGGTCCCTCAGAGGCCACAGAGGTGACGCTCACCGACACGCTGCCGTCCAACGTGACCTTTGTCTCGGCCACGAACTGTACAGAGACAGACGGCATAGTTACCTGCAACCTCGGCAGCCTGGCCAACGGCGCCAGCGATACAGTCACAATCCTCGTTATCCCGACGATGACGGGGACGATCACCAATACAGCCAACGTGATGGGCAACAAGTCCGACCCCAACCTGGCTAACAATACGGCCACAGAAAACACGATGGTGGTCAACGTGCCAATTGAACCGAAGGTCACCCCCACAGTCGTCCCAGATGCATCCCCTGCCTCGAAAGAGGATGGTCCACCTATTCCAGAACCAACCACAATTACGCTTGTTGGTTTGGGTCTGGCTGGCCTGGTCGCCTACGTGCGGCATCGGCACCGGCGTAAATAAGCCGGTACTCAGAAGGAAGGAACAAATGTCAAAACTTAATATCTGGCAAAACTCTCGCATATTTCGCCTGGGGCTAGTGGGCCATTTCAAAAGTTTTTAGGGTAAAGTTAAATAGACATAAAGTTTTCAAGCGTCTTAAGCCGCTTCTTTAAGTCATCGGCCGTGAACTTCCAACTGAAGGGCTTGGCAGTTTCCATAT
>DAOUMU010000304.1:0-37615 GCA_034409055.1 Anaerolineae bacterium | reverse complement strand
GAATCCCCAAGGTTTTGGTAAATACCCAAGGGGCACAGGGTAGACCTCTTTTGGGCCAAAGTTTCGGGGATTCCTCGTCGTTTATGCCCTTTGGGTACTGCGCTCCTCGGAATGACATGAGGGTAGGCAGTTACGGTATCCGATTGATACCTGACACTTGACACATTCTGCCAGGAGACAAGCTATTGCTCCCAACAACCTTCTTGCTCGATCTAGATGATACCTTGTTGGGCAACGACATGAACAGGTTTTTGCCCCCTTACTTTGCCGCCTTGCACAAACGCCTGCGCCAATTTATCGGCGGACAAGACTTACAGCAGATGACGGTTGCTTCGATACAAGTCATGCGAGCTAATCAAGACCCAACCGTGACCAACATGGTCGCCTTTCTGACTGATTTTACCCGGCGCATCGGGCAGCCTATCGAAGTGATCCAACCGGCTCTGGATGCTCTTTATCGAGAAGATTATCCCCGACTGCAACAATACACCACCTTCTGGCCCGAGGCGCGGGTGGTGGTCCGTCGCCTGCTGGCCAGTGGCTGCCAGGTGGTTATAGCCACCAATCCGCTCTTCCCGGCCACGGCCATCGAACAGCGTTTGGCCTGGGCCGGAGTTAGTGACTTCCCTTATGCCCTGGTGACCACAATGGAAAATAGCCACTTCACCAAGCCCGACCCCCGTTATTATCAAGAGATACTGACCAAAGTTAACAGCAGCCCAGAGACCACCTGGATGGTCGGCGACAACCCGGAAAACGATATTGCCCCAGCCCGAGCCTTGGGCTTAAAAACATGGTGGATCACCAATAATACCCACAGCCTCAAAGCACAACCAGGGCCAGCATGTGACCGGCAGGGCAGCTTGAGCAACTTTCTGGCCTGGGTGGAGGCGGAGAAACTTTTCTTCTGAGCAGCGACTATGAGCCTACGGCACACCACCATAATGAAAATTACGGGATCGTAGTAACGACTTATGAACTTTAAGAAAATAATCCGGTAATAAACTGACCACCGATCGCACGGGGCTAAAGCCACCGTGCTGAGAGAGCGAAGCCCTATTGGGCTAAAAATCAAGTGTTTTAGGGCGTTTTAACGTCCTTTGCTCTTTCAGCGTGACGGCTTTAGCCTCACGCCAGGCCGGGCAGGATTACCGATTTAATTTTTAATCTTCATTAGTCGTTGAACCCCTGGAAAGCGACTGAAGTCGCTACTACAAACCTATTTTCGAAGGAGAAAATCAATGACATCCGTTACCGGAAATTTTCGCCCCTTTGTTGAACGTATGCAAACTGAAGACCTACCCGACATTGTCGTCAAAACCTTCGAATATTATTACACCCTGTTGGTAGAGGGCCAGACGGGCCTTATCCCAGAAGCCGACATCAGGTCCGTCGAATCTCTGCCTGACGTGGAAACCTTCCCCCCAGAACTGATGGAAACAGGACAGGCGGCTTTATCCAAAACCGTCCTATTCAAACTGAACGGCGGCCTGGGTACCAGCATGGGGTTGGATAAGGCTAAATCATTACTAACTGTTAGGGATAATCTTTCCTTTCTGGACATCATTGCCCGGCAGGCCCTACAGAGCAATATTCCTCTGGTCCTGATGAATAGCTTTGTTACCCGCGATGACTCCCTGGCTGCCCTCAAGCAATACCCCGACCTGTGGGGTGATATTCCCCTGGACTTTTTACAACACAAGGTTCCCAAAATAACCCGGGCCGACTTAAGTCCGGTCACCTGGCCCCAGGACCCCAACCTGGAATGGTATCCCCCCGGTCACGGTGACATTTATACGGCCCTGGTAACCAGCGGTATGCTGGATACCCTACTGGAGGCCGGTTATGCCTATGCTTTTGTGGCCAACGCCGATAACCTGGGAGCAGTCATCGACCCGGCCATTTTGGGCTATTTTGTCGAAAACCGGCTGCCCTTCATGATGGAAGTCGCGGACCGGACCGAGGCCGACAAGAAGGGGGGCCATCTGGCCCAACTGCCCAATGGGCAACTTATTTTGCGGGAATCGGCCCAATGCCCGCCGGCTGACATGGACGCTTTTCAGGACGTCACCCGTCACAAATATTTTAATACGAACAATTTGTGGCTCAATTTACCCGTTTTGAAAGAGACAATGACCGCCAAAAGCAATATTTTGGGCCTGCCCATGATTCGTAACCGCAAAACCGTTGACCCCCGCGATAGCACCTCCACCCCGGTCTACCAGTTGGAGACGGCCATGGGTGCCGCCATTGCCATCTTTGCAGGAGCCGGGGCCGTCCGGGTGCCGCGCAGCCGCTTTGCCCCGGTCAAGACCACCAACGATTTACTGGGCGTTCGCTCAGACGCCTATATCCTGACCGGCGGCTTCCGGATCATTCCCAATCCCGCCCGCAAGCTAGGACAGGTGGTGATCGATCTGGACTCCACTTACTACAAGCTGATTGATAACATCGAGGCTCGTTTTCCGTATGGCGTTCCTTCCCTGCTTGAGTGTGAACGATTAAACATCAAGGGGGACATAAAATTTGGGCAAAACGTTACCTTAAAGGGAACAGTCCGGCTTATCAATGAGTCGGGACAGTCGGTTGAGATTGAGGACAGGGCGGTCATTGAGGGAGAGCGGCGCGTGTGAGGTGGTTCTGCTTCACACACCCGAAAAACTGCGTTCAATTAGAAGTAGTCAGCGCCAGTAGCTTTAGCGGGTCGAACGGCATTTACCTGCCGCTGATTGTGAAGTAGGCTAACACCTCACCCTCAAAAATTCAGCGAGGGAGGACCGGATCCTCCCTCGCTGGGGCTTTGCAGCGTACGATAGCGGTCAAGGGCTACCGGCCACCACTCACCACACAACCGGAGTCGCCGTTGAGACTGCTGAAACATCTCAGCGTCCTCACCCTCCTCAGCACCTCAGCGGTTCAACCGACCGCCGCCGCGCTGAAGTTTGGCCCGGTCGCTCAGAGCAGGATGGATAGAATATGAGGATTTCAGCCTATCATTCTTCATTCATCATTCTAACCAGCCTGCGCTTAACTGGCTACGCCGAGCAGCCGGCGAAACCAGGCGGCAATCTCGGCGATAGTTTTGGGTTGGATGGTGGGGTCTTCGGCACGGCGGATATTTTCTTCGGCGATGTCCAGGCAGAAGCGGATAACATCATCTTTGGGGAGGTATTTCGGAATGACATAGCCTCGATTCTCCAGAAAATAGAGGGTAGACATAAACGCCGTGCGCTTGGTACCGTCCATAAAGGGGTGGCTTTTGATCAAAGAATGAAAAAGCGCCGCCGCTTTTTCAAAATCATCGGCATACAGATCAGCGCCGGCAAAGGTAGCAAAGGGACGGGCAACAGCGGCATGGAGCATCGCTCCATCGCGCAGGCCTTCCAAACCGCCACTCTCTTCGATGATAACTTCGTGAATATTATAAACCTGAACCACTAACTCGGCGATGATATCGGCGTAAGGATCGGGACCAGCCATTAGAGTCGGGCCAGTTCGTCAAAAAGTTCGCGGTTGTTGGCAATGACCTGTCGGGCAAAAGCCGCGCCATCGCTCCAGGCTGACTGAGGTGTTGCCGTTTCCATTGATCTGGTCGAAGGCTTTTCTTCCCATTCCTGGAGAAGTTCTTGTACAACATGGGTGATGACTTTTTCTAACCGCTCCTGAGAAATGCCCCGCCCCTGAAGTTGTTGGGCTAATTCATCCGGTAATTCAATGGTTAACGTGGCCATAAGGTCTCATCCTTTCACTGTAGGCTGACCTGATTATACCCTGTCGCCGAGCGACCATCAAATCAATTTGCCCTGCCGGGGTATCACCCGGACCATCCTGCAAAAGGCGGACAGCCTTGTAGAACGCGCCGCCCGCTTAACCGACCAGCAAGCGCGGTTAGTTCTTTATCACCAGGCCGATAAGATTTTGGTGGCTGAAGATACAGCCATTGTCCCCCTTTATTACCGGCAGGAATACAGCTTGCTTCGCTCTGGCTTTCGCCTGGCAGGTGCCGGCAAGATCATTCGGGGAGGCGCTTTTCAATTCAAAAATATCTTGGTTACATAAAGTTGAAATCTCTTAACGCGGCCTGGCCGCGGCTGCCATCAACTGTTGAATACGGGGGATCATGTCGGCCGGGTTGGGATGGATGCCCTCAATCACCAGCGCGTTCTCAAAAAGCTGCTCGATTAAGGGATTGATCAAAGCATCTTCTGCATTAGCCGACAGTCGGGCCGACAGATCCTGGATTAACGAGCTGCCCCGGTTGATCTCCAAGATCTTCTTCGGTATTTGATAATCCTTGCCCAGCAGGCGTTGCACCCGCTGCATGCTGGTGTTGACCGCATTGGCCGGATTGACCAGACGACAGGGGCTATCCGTCAGTAGTTTACTCTCCTGTACGTCTTCCACCCGATCTCCCAAGACCTCTTTGAACCGGGCCACCAGGGCCTCAAATTGATCTCCAGGAAGAGCCGCTTCAGCCTCCTTCTCCTCTTCTGTCTTCTCCACTTCCGGCAGCTCCAGTCCGGCATCGTCTACGTTCTTCAGCGGTTTGCCGTTGTACTCGGTCAGGCCGACCAGCATGAAGCTGTCCATCGGGTCGGTCAGGTACAGCACCTCCAGGTCGTGCTTCTTGAAATACTCCAGGTGCGGGCTGCGGGAGGTTACCTGGTAATCGTCGCCCAAAATGTAGTAGATCTCGTTCTGATCTTGTTTCATCCGCTCCGTGTATTGGGCCAGCGACACCAAGTCATCCGCGCCTTCGCCCTGGCTGGACTGGAAGCGTAGCAAATCGGTGAACCTGCCTTTGCTGTCCGGGTCGGTGGCAAGCCCCTCTTTGATAAAGCTGCCAAACTCTTGCCAGAAGGTACGGTAGGTGTCCGGGTTCTCTTTCGCCAGCGTGTTCAATTCGCCGGCCAGCCGCCGCACCAACACACTCTGGATCTTTTTCAACATGGGCGTAGTCTGCACCGTCTCCCGCGAGATGTTCAAGGGTAGGTCTTCTGAGTCCACTACCCCTTCCACAAAGCGCAGATAGTTCGGCAGCAACTCCTTGAAATTTTCGGCAATCAGCACTTTGCGCGAGTACAGTTTCAAGCCATGATCCTCTTTCAGGCCAAACAGCCTGTAATCCTTCTTGGAAGGCACAAACAGCAAGGTATAGAACTGGACCGGTGCATCGGCCGAGGTGTGGACCCGCAACAGGGGCTTGCCAAAATCGAGGGTCAGTTGGCGGTAAAATGCCTCATACTTGTCCTCATCCACTTCGCGCAGCGATTGCCGCCAGATGGCCGTCTGCTGATTGGCCTGCACAAATTCCGTCTTACCTTCTTTTTCGCCCTCAGCCGGAGGCTTCTCTTCTTTGACGTAAATCGGAAAGGCCACAAAATCGGAGTGGGTCTTGACGATTTGTTTGATCCGATGCGGGCTGGCAAACTCCGTGGCCTCTTCCTTCAGCTTAATCTCGATGGTCGTGCCCCGATCGCCCTTGTCAGCCGGGCCGATGGTATAGGTCCCCTGGCCGGTGGAAGACCAGACCGCCGCCTGGGCCTCTGGAAGGTAGGCCCGAGAAGTGACTGTCACTTCTTCAGCCACCATAAAGACCGAATAGAAGCCCACCCCAAATTGACCAATAATGTCAAAGGTCACCCCTTGTCCCCGCCTACCGGCTTCTTCCATCGCTTGCAGAAACCTTTGCGCCCCGGAGCGGGCAATGGTGCCCAGATTTTCGGTTAATTCTTCCTGGGTCATGCCAATACCCGTATCGCGAATGATCAACTTTCGGGCTGCTTCATCCATTTCCAGGTAGATGGCCAGTTCAGCCTCCTCATCGAGTACATCCCGCTTGGTGAGCATCTCAAATTGGATGCGATTGAGGGCGTCCGATGCGTTGGAGATTAATTCACGCAAGAAGATTTCACGATCTTTGTAGAGGGAATGTACCAGAATATTGAGCAGTTGCTGAATTTCGGCCCGGAACTCGATCTGGGTCGTGTCTGCCTGAGAATTGCTATTGTCTGCCTTGACTTGCTCCTCTGCCATTTTGATACCTCCAACAAACAAATTAAAGAGGCGTTCGTCTGCTGACTCGACATATAGATCTGCCAATTTATGTCAGAAGTTGAGCAAGAGGAACGCCTCACTCTGAGACAAGTTGTTACTTAAAATTATAATTGGCAATCTAAATTTTTCAAATTCAATATAAACTTTCTTTTGTATATATCTGTGGTAACCGTTCAAGCCACCTTCCCGGAAGCGTCAGAGAAGGGTATTTAGCCTCAAAAATCACCGCTGAGCCTGATTTTTCGTGTAAATGGATGATTTAGCTTCCGGGAAGGTCAATTTGAGCCCCCGTTTGAACGCTTACCTCTATTGCTCGGCAACAGCCTGGATCGACTCCTCAATAATCTCCATGGCCTCATCGGCCAAATCTTTGCCGAGCATAAGCGGTGGCATAAAGCGAATTGTACTGACTCCACAGGGTAGTAACAATAAACCGTTGTAGAAAGCTTCATGTACCAGCTCGGCCACAAATTTGGTGGCCGGCTCTTTGGTAGTGGGGTCTTTGACAAATTCCATGCCAATCATCAAGCCTTTACCCCGGACGTGGCCAATTATGGGGTAGCGAGCAGCCAAATCTCGCATTTTGCCCAACAAATATTGACCAATGGTGGCCGCATTGGCCCGGTATTCCTCTTCCACCAGCTCAATCGTAGCCAGGGCAGCCGCACAGCAAAGGGGGTTGCCCCCATAGGTATTCCCATGCGCTCCACGTCCCCATTGTTCCATTAACGATTTGCGAGCCGTCACGGTCCCGATGGGCATGCCGGAAGCCAGTCCTTTGGCCGTGGTAATAATATCAGGTTTCACTCCCCAATGATTGACGGTAAACATCTGGCCGGTGCGGCCGAGGCCGCTTTGTACCTCGTCGGCGATGAGCAGGATGCCGTGACGGTCACACAATTCGCGTAAGCCAGGCAAGAAACTATCGGGAGGTACAATGTACCCCCCCTCTCCCTGAATGGGTTCGACCAAAATGGCCGCCACTTCGTTGGCCGGCACGCTGCTCTGGAACAGCACGTTTTCAATGTAATTGAGCACAGCCTGTCCCTGGTCATCGCCGGCCAAAATGGGGCGATACTCATTGGGATAGGGCACGTGGGTGACACCCGGCATGGTCGGGAAAAAACCATCCTGCTGGGTATATTTACTGGAAGTAAAGGCCAATGAGCCCATCGTGCGGCCATGAAAGCCCCCCAAAAAGCCGATGAAACGCTGGCGACCGGTCACATAGCGGGCCAGCTTCAAGGCCCCTTCGACGCTTTCGGTACCGGAGTTGGTAAAGAAGGTCATAGCCGGTTCATCCAGGGGGGCGATGTTATTCATCTTTTCGCCCAACTTTACCTGCAACTCATGGTAAAAATCCGAAGAAATGTGCAGAAATTTGTCCGCCGCCGCTTTAATGGCCTGCACCACTTTGGGATGAGCGTGGCCGGTGGCAGTCACGGCAATACCGGCGGCAAAATCAATAAAGCGGTTGCCGTCCACGTCCCATACCTCTGCCCCTCGACCGTGATCCATCACAAAGGGATAGTCGCGGGGATAAGAGGGGGAAACCACCTGGGCATCGCGGGCCAACAGGGCCTGCGCTTTGGGGCCAGGCAAATCGGTAATGATCCGCTCTGGGCGTTCTACTGATAAGAATTTGTCTTTAGTGCTTTGAGTTACCGTCATTGTATATTCTCCTAATATTTTGTGTTAAATTATGTAGGGTAAATTGCCAACTTGCCCGCAGCAGCTTGACAAGTTAGCAACTTGTCCTACAAGTAAGAATCCAGTTTTTTAGGCTCAAAGCCGGTCCGTGACCGGGGTTCTGATCCCAGAGCCGCCAGGTCATGTGCAGCTCTGCTGTCTCCCCGTGGAATGGACCTGGCTAAGTACAATCGCAAAAGTTCTTCGGGTTTGTATTGCGGATTCTTTCGGGATTCTGGCGATTTTGACCCTAAAAATTTATGCGTTTGTACTTAGAGCAAAACTTAGTAACCGTATAGGAGCGATTTCAATCGCTTAATGGTATTAAGTAGATGATTAAAAAAAATAAAGATCAGAGGGCTGAGAGCCACGATACGTGGCTAAACAGCAAATAACCATTCACCCTGGTTCGGACATCAGTTCCGCTGAGTTTATCGGAACTGATCCAAACACAGCCGGTGAATAGCTACAGGAGTCAGTTGAAGGGCTAAGGGGTTAAGTCCAGCAGCCTAAAGCTAACGGCGATGAGAGTAAACTTAAAAAGGGGTAATGGATATGATAGTTCATTGACCACCTCTTTGTGGCGTAACCATAGCAAAACACGGCTCAATCTCCCAAAACGGCGGCTACCTCGCGTCGTAGGCGATCCAGGTCGTAAGCTCGCGGGTCAGATTTACGGCCTGGGGGTATGGCCACGTGCAAATGCCCGGTAATATCGTCAACGCTAATATTATAAGTGTCACACAGATAGGCGCACAAAGCGACATTGGCCTGGTGCTGGGCTTCTGGATAGGGATCCTGGCCGTTATTCAGATTCACTAATTCAATGCCCAGGGCGTAGTCGTTACAGGAACTACGTCCTTTCCAAATACTGCGACCGGCATGCCAGGCTCGATCACTATCTTTCACGTGCTGCGCAATCTGGCCGTCTTTACCGATGGTGTAATGGGCACTGACCTGGGCATTGGGGTTGTTAAACCAGCTAATGACCCCTTCCAGGGTACTATTGGCCGTGGCATGGATAATAATAGCCGTAATATCATCAGGCTGGCGTCGGCGGTTGAAATTGGGCGAGCCTACCCAACGGACAGACGGCTTGGGTACCGGCCCGCCTGGACGGGTTGGTTTTGGCGTAACTTCAGTAGGCGGGATAGAGGGTTTAGTCGGGACAACCGGTGTCGGTGGTGGGGTAGGGGTGGGGGTCTCCGTGGTTATGCCGGCCAGCGGCGGAATAGTGAGCACCTGGCCGACCCAGATTCGACCGGCGTCCTTGATGTTGTTCGCCCGCTGGATAAGGGGATATTTGCGCGCATCGCCGTAAACTTTTTTGGCTATTTTGCCCAGGGTATCCCCACGCTGCACGGTGTACGTGGTGGATGAACCGGTAGTTACCCCGTCAGCATACTGCTTCAAGAAGTCGGCAATGACCTGGCTAATGGCCTTACCTTCTACAGTCGCCCGGTTGAGTGCTGCTTGAAACACTGCGTCATCTAGGTCTACCTGGACATTTCGAAACGCCATCATTCTCTCCTTAACGTACGTATAAGATACGGCCACAGGTGCCACAATACATCAATTCCGTCCCGGCCCGAGCCTGTTGAATTTTACTATTCGAAGCGGTCATCCCACAGCCCTGGCATACACTATTTTTTACCACGACGACCGCTCGGCCCGCCTTTCTGGTGCGCAAGTCTTCATACTCACTTAGATCATCGGCATTAATCATCTGGCCAATGACCGGGCGTTGATCCATCAATTCTGCTACTTTGGTCTTGAGGGCGCTTTGCTTCTGCTTGAGGCCCTCTTGATTAGCCGCCCACTCGGTCTGAATCTTAGCCAATTCTGTCTCGGCCTGCTGAAATCGCCCTTCTGCTTCTTCCACCGCCACCATAGCTTCTAACAACAACTCTTCCCGTTTCTCGTGCCAGCGCTTCAACGAAGCGATCTCATCCTGTAAATTGGCCGCTTCTTTGGCACTGGTCAGTTTGCCACTGTATAGCGACTTCTCTTCGTGGGCAATCTTATCGGCCAGGCTGGTGACTTCTAAATCCAAATCCCGCACGGTAGTCTGGGCGCTGTGGATCTCTTTCTCCGCCGTCTCAACGGTCTTTTTAGCCTTCTTTAGCGCATCACTTTCGCCCAAAGCAGCGGCAATTTCCGCCAACTCTTTATTGGCCTCATCCAACTGGCTATCAAGACATTGCAATTGGTAGAGCAGTTGAGCTCGACTCAAGAGGAACCTCGTCATAAGGGGTTAAAATTTAACGGCTGAACAAAGCCTCAAATTATTATATCACCCTTATGGAAAGTAGTAAAGATTTCAATTTATATCAGGAACACAGTCAGGGCTGTTCAGTTCTATTTTAGTTGCGCCTAAAATTGCACAAAGGTTGACTATAATTTGACAAGATTCACGAAATTGACGGGATAAAAGAGGCAAAATCTGCTGAATCCTGTCAATTTCATCATAAAATTATTTGCGATAAATGGTCATCTTCTTAGAACTGAACAACCCTGTATCTATGGCCTGATTTTACGTCACTGCCCTGTGGGTTTATGCTGTCCTACCGCCGCTGAAACAGCCCGAGGATGACGAGCAGGACAACCGCTCCCAGCACGGCCACCAAAAAACTGTACAGGTTGAAGCCGGTCACACCGTGACCGCCGATGAAGTTCATCAAAAAGCCGCCGATGAAGGCTCCAACAATACCGACCACAATATTAGCAATACAACCCATCCGCTCGTTGCGGCCAGTGATCATGCTGGCTATCCAGCCGGCCAGCGCTCCAAAAATGATCCAGCTAATAATTCCCATGCTTGTTTCTCCTTTGCTGATATGGTGATTTTATTCTTTCAAGCCGGAGGTCAATCCGCCTCCCTGTGGGTTTACGTTTTACGTAGTTGGCTGCTTTATGGGATTGTCTCCCCGAAAGCTACTTTTTTTGTCTATTCTGGTTCTATGTACATTATTTCCCCAATCCCAAGGGCTTGGTCCATCGCTGTAAGACGATGGTCGAATTGGTGCTCTTATGGGCGGGTAGTACACTCAACTTATTGTACAAAATATCGCGCAAATGAGCCACATCCCTGGTCCAGATTCTAATGTGGGCATCCACCTGGCCGGTAACGTTGGCCACCTCCACCACCTCGTCAATTTCAAAAAGCTGCTTGACCAGCTCGTCAAAATCACACCGCTGGTCAGCCTCCATTTGAACAATGCACAAAATCCCCTGGCCCAGGGCCGCCGGGTTAAGCAGGACCTGGTAGCCCTCAATTACCCCGGCCTCCTCCATACGTAAAATACGATCACGCACCCGGCTGTGTCCCACCCCCAATTGCCTGGCAATATTCACATGCGAGGCCCGGCCATCCACTTGCAAAATCTCTAAAATCTGCCGGTCTAATTCATCTAATTTGCACAAAACTTTCAATCCATAATTTTTAGGTAATTATAGGCTATCAATACAAATTTATCACATTTTGGCCACAAAATCAATAGTTTTTCGTGAAAAAATCTTTTTTTCTGAAATTTTGACAGAACATTTATTGACATTAGCCAGAGAAATTGATACAATGCCTAAAAATATAAATTTAAAACGATAAGACCGCACCGAAATCTTACCAGTACAGTTGGGTATAAGTCTTAACGTTCCTACATAGCCCCCATCTCACATCCCCTATCAGACGATACGGTTCCAAGATTTCTCCAAATAGCCCAACAGTTGTAAGATAACCAACCAACTAACCAACTAACCAAAGGAGACCATCTATGTCAAAATTAACACGAACCTGGGCGCAGGGGGTGACGCCGCGCCCACCCATCTGGGCCGACGTGCCCGATGAAAAATGGAACGATTGGCGCTGGCAACTGAGCCATCGGGTCAACGAGCTGGAGATATTGGAAACCTTCATCAACCTGACCGACGAAGAAATCGAGGGCATTTCGGCCGAAGATAAATTTCGACTGGATATTACGCCCTACTTTGCCAGCTTGATTGACCCGGATGACCCGATGTGTCCGGTCCGACAGCAGGTCATCCCCAAGGGTCGAGAATTGAAAGCTTTTGACAGCATGATGGAAGACAGCCTGGCCGAAGACCAGCACAGCCCGGTGCCAGGGCTGGTCCATCGCTACCCCGACCGGGTGTTGATGTTGGTGACCACCCAGTGCGCCAGTTATTGCCGCTACTGCACTCGCAGCCGTATCGTGGGCGATGCCACGGCCACTTTCAGTAAAGCTGAATTTGAGCTGCAACTGGATTATCTGCGCCGCACCCCCCAGGTGCGGGACGTGCTCCTTTCCGGCGGTGACCCGCTGACCCTGGCCCCCCGTATTTTAGATTATCTCCTGGGCGAACTGTATAAAATCGAACACATCGAGATTCTGCGCATCGGCAGCCGGGTGCCGGTTTTCCTGCCCCAACGCGTGACCGATGAACTATGCGAAACGCTGGCCAGGTACCACCCCTTCTGGCTCAACATTCACGTCAACCATCCCCGGGAAATCACTCCGGAACTATACCGGGCCTGCGACAAGCTGAGCCGGGCTGGCGTGGTCCTGGGCAACCAGAGTGTGCTCCTGGCCGGCATCAACGACTCGGTGCACATCCAGCGGGAGTTGGTCCAGCAGTTGGTGCAGATGCGGGTCCGGCCCTACTACCTGTACCAATGTGACCTGGTGGCCGGAGCCGGTCACTTCCGGACTACGGTCAACAAAGGCATCGAAATCATCGAGGGGCTGCGCGGCCACACCTCCGGTTTTGCCGTGCCCCACTACATTATCGACGCGCCAGGCGGTGGGGGCAAGGTTCCGGTCTCGCCCCAATATCTCCTCTCCCAGGCTCCGGGCAAAGTGGTTCTGCGTAACTTTGAAGGCTTCATCACCACCTACGTCGAGCCGACCGATTACGATCCCAACGCCATCAAGGCCTGGGAAGCCAAGGTGCAAAAACGACCCGAACCGGGTCAAGAGGGCATACTCAACCTATTAGAGGGTGAAGAGATGTTCATCAAACCCCAAGGCTTCGACACCACCCGTAAACGCAACGCCATCGAGCACCGCCTGAACCAGGACGAGAGTAAATGGGAGCCCTATCGGGTCGATGGGGATGAAAAGGTCATTCCCGTGGCTTCCACTTCTGCGGAGGAAGTGGGTTAAGCCTGTTGTTTTAGGCTACCGATAATTTCGTCATTTCAGCGTAAATAAAAACCGGCCAGGGACTTATCCTGGTCGGTTTTTGCTATACAACAGTAATAGAGGCGATGGGGGTTGTTCCCCTAATAGTCCTAAGATGAGGTCGCATTTGCATCTAACGCCGCCAGAAGCTGCGCAGGCGTCACAATCTGTGCCCCTTCATAATCCCCTAATGAGAGCAGATCTTTGTCCACACTGACAATATAATCGGCCTGACCAAGCCGCGCACACGCCAAAAACATCTCATCGAAGGGGTCGCGCACCTGGCCGACCACATTAACATACCCCATCACCAACTCACCTAATACTGCCACTGCCTCAAGATAGTCCACAATTCGGTTGGGGACGCTGGCTAACCGCTCAACCAACCAAGCCCGATTGAGAACATCTTCCAATTCCTCATACATCGCTGGCGTATATAACAAGGTAAAGTCACCGTTAAGCCAGCGAGCTATGACCTTGGCCGGGGTACCGTGAGGGGAGAGCAAGCCACTGACAATCACACTGGTATCAAGAACGACTCTCATCTAGTCCGGCTCGCTCACGTCGGGATTCTTGAATGGCTTCACTGACCAAGTGATCAAGTTCATCAGCCGGGATGTCTGCGGTAGCCTGGTAGACAGCCTGTTGGGCCGCCAGGAACCGTTCACGAACCCGGGCCTGGGCGGCCTCTATCAATTCTTGATAGCGTTCTACACTCAAGATGACGGCATATGCCTGACCATAGCGTTCGATGATAACATCTTGCCGGTCAACAACGGCCTGGTTGAGAATCTTTCCCGTACGCTGTTTGAGTTCTGAAACTGGTACAACGGCAGCCATCTTTACTCCTTTTAGACAAAATAGACAAAATAGACATTTTCTTGAGTATAGCACACAAATAAAGCTAATGTCAATACACATTCGCTTGAAGGTGTATAATATTTCTTGAAACTTTTTGCCCGGAAGGTTGTATATAAAGTAGGAGCACACTTGTGGCGGCAGCGGACCAACTCACAGACGCCCAAATCGTAGCCCGGGTTCTGGCCGGGGACCAGGCCCCCTATCGCCTGCTGGTCGAACGCCACCAGCGGGCCGTGTTCAATGCCGCTTATCGCCTGTTGGGTCACCGGGAAGAGGCAGTCGATATTACCCAAGACACATTTTTACGGGCTTACCGGGCTCTGGGCTCATTTCAACTCGACAAACCCATGACTCCCCGGTTGGTCCGCATTGCCATCAATCTGGCCTTGAACCGGCTCAAGCAACGGCGCCCGACGTTGTCGCTGGATGGTAACCCGAATGGGGCGACCTTTGAGATCCCCAACCCATCGGCTGAACCACAAGCCAAGCTCCTCAACGCCGAACGGCAGCGGGCTCTGCGGCAGGCCATTTTAGCTCTGCCCCCAGCGCAGCGGGCGATCGTCGAGTTGCGCCATTTCCAGGGACAATCTTATGCCGAAATTGCCGCCAACCTTTCTCGTATCACGTTTCACGCAATTGATTGAGCACCGTCTGCAAATGGTCTTCCAGGGGAGCTTCCAACTGAAGCATATCCTCCCGGCGGGGATGCCGGAAGTGGAGTCGCCAGGCGTGGAGAAACTGGCGCTTAAGGCCCAACGGATTTTTCTTACGACCATAGACCGTATCGCCGACCACCGGACAGCCGAGCCAGGCCAGGTGGACCCGAATCTGGTGGGTGCGACCGGTTTCCAGGCCAATCTCCAACAGGCTGTACCGGCCAAAATCTTCGAGGAGGCGATAGTGGGTGCGGGCCGGTTTGCCATCGGGACGAGGGGCGAACTTTTGGCGATGGCGGGGGTCGCGCCCCAGGGGCACATCAATAATCCCTTCCGGTGCTTCGGGCCGGCCAAACACCAGGGCCAGATAAATCTTTTCAACCGTACGGGCCTTGAATTGTCGTCGCAGGTGTTGCAGGGCAGCCGGGGTACGAGCCACAATCATCAACCCCGAGGTATCCCGATCCAACCGATGTACAATACCGGGGCGGTCAGTCGAGTCCGGGTCAGCCCGGGTCATAGCGGCCAAATCTGGATAACGGCCCAACAAGGCGTTGACCAGGGTGCCCTGGGTATGGCCATGAGCGGGGTGAACTACCATACCGGCCGGTTTGTTGAGAACAACCAAATCATCATCCTCAAAAATAATATCGAGCGGAACAATTTCCGATTGTAGGCTGGTTGGCTGGGATGATGGTAAAAAGAGGGTTATAACATCGCCCGGCCGTACACTGGTACTGGGCCGGGCGGTCTGACCGGATAAAAGCACGTCTCCCTGGCTAATGAGCTTCTGCCACTTAGACCGCGACAGCTCCGGGAACGTTCCGGCCAGGAATTGATCTAGACGTGAAGCAGACCGGTCAACTTGAAGGTGAACGATTTGCTCCGGGGACATTGAGGCTTACAGTTGCTGTCGTTGGTGGCGAGCTTTATTCAAAGCGTACATGGCCATGCTAGAACGATCCCCCCCGGCCAGTTGATAGGCGCGTTGCCGTTGCAAAAGTCGGTGGCGGGACAATTTAACCGGCAACGACCAACGATCTACGTCCACCGTTGACCGTAATCCAAAACCAAAGACCAGTTCACGCACCTGGGGTCCCAACTCACCCGCTTTGCGACTATATCCTTTAATCTTATCTAAAAGGGACCGGGGACGTAGCAGAGAAAATCGATTCGATAAATTACTCACAATTAGCCTCCTTCCGATAGGCGGGGTACGTTTCTTCCCGCCTGGTCTGCAGCATCTTCTTCATTCCAAAGATAGTAAGCCAAAATAGATACACCAATGACAATAGACAAATCAGCCAGATTAAAAATAGGCCAAAAACCAATGTCGACAAAATCGACGACGTAACCGTGCAAAATACGATCTAACAGATTCCCCATCGCCCCCCCCAATTGCAGGCCCAGGCTAACCCGAACCCAGACGTTTCCCGTCGGTAGATGGCGATAGAAGATAATAATGGCCATAATAACGACAATGGCCACGACCATAAAAGCGCTTCCCAGTTGGGGAAACATACCAAAAGCAGCGCCGGTATTGGTAATAAAAGTAAACTTAAAAACTCTGGCCAAAGCCGGGAAAAAGGTCCAAGACTCTTCGAGGGGGATGTGTCTCAGAACCAGGAATTTGGTCGCCTGATCCAGGGCAAAAATAATGGCCGCGATGCCCAGGATGGATGGAAAGGTGGGAAAATTTCTGGACGTTGAAATATTGGTTTGTTGCCGGTTAATGGGAAGCTCTCCTTTGCCTCTTGGGGTATATTTTTATTGTACCTTACTCTGCCTTAATCTGCAACAAGATTTTGTGCCTAAATTCATTTTATATGGATGCATTTCAAATAAGTTGTAGAACAAGTTGCTAGGGCGTGTTGACATTTCGGATTATGTCATTCTGAGCGACCACAGGGAGCGAAGAATCTCCTATTTCGCCTTGAATTTGTCCTCGTTGCCGGAGATTCCTCGTCGCTGCGCTCCTCGGAATGACATTTTTAGGCAAATGTCAACAGAACCTAACTTGTCCTACGGGGAGGGGCAATTTAGCAAATTACCTTACAACAGTGGTTACTTTTTACATTTCATGCGCTGCTGTGTTACAATCCTGGCCAGATTTTCAGTCAATCCGGGCATTACTTTGAATTCTTTTTTGAGAACAATCCCTCGCCACTCATTTCTGTGGGTCCTGATCTTATTTCTGATCTTACCCTGCCTGGCCTTCCCGGAAATCATTTTCGGCCAAAAAACCCTTTATTGGACAGATTTAAGCTGGATCCATTTCCCCCGCCACATTTTTGCCGCCCAGGAGTGGCTGGCCGGCCGGATCCCCCTGTGGGATCCTTACGAGGATACCGGCATCCCGCTGTTGGCGGAAACTCAAATCGGCGTGTTATACCCGCTGAGTAGCCTGTTTCTGAGTTCATTGCCGCCATCGCTTGAACTTTCTGTCTTTATCCTGATCCATTTGACCCTGGCCGCTCTCTTTACGTTTACCCTGGCCCGCTCATTGGGACTGGGACCGGCTGCGGCGACCATGGCCGGGCTGGCCTTTGGCTTTGGCGGTTTTTTAATGGCCCAGGTGCCTAATCTCAACATCATGACCGGGGCGACCTGGTTGCCATTGATTCTATATGCTGTTATCCAGGTCACCCAAAAGCGCAGTTGGCTGGTGGCGATGCTGGCCGGCATCCCCCTGGCCTTACAAATCTTCACCGCCCAACCGCAAATTGTTTTTTACACCCTGCTCACCATCTCAGGTTATGGCCTGTACACAACCGGAGCTGATTTCTTTTTTGGCCACAACGGAAGCCGGAGAAATATCCGTTATGCCCTGCACACCGGCCTGCTGTTGGCCGTGACAA
This sequence comes from Anaerolineae bacterium, assembly GCA_034409055.1. GTDB lineage: Bacteria > Chloroflexota > Anaerolineae > 4572-78 > J111 > DAOUMU01. The sequence goes on along the minus strand of DAOUMU010000304.1, from coordinate 20,317 downwards.
TCCTCACTGGCTGGCTTTTGGCCGCTCCCCAACTGCTGCCGACCTTTGAGCTGCAGCAGCTTTCGGTCCGCGCTCAGGAACGGGGGTTAGACTTTCTAATTCATAACTCTCTCCTACCGCTCATGTGGCTTAACCTGCTGCTGCCCAGTGCCTTTGGCAATAACGTGATCGGCTTTAAAGGAGGCGACCCTTTTCAAGAGGTTTTTATTTACATCGGTTTCATCCCCTTGCTGCTGTCTCTCTTTAGCTGGAGGCACCACCGGAAAAGAGAAATCTTGTTTTTTATACTGCTCTTGATTGGGGCGGCCTTGTTGGTTATGGGTAGATTCACACCACTATACGAATATTTTATCCAGTATTTACCCGGCTTTGCCCTATTTCGTATCCCGTCGCGTTGGTTGATGGTGGTCAACCTGGCCCTGGCCTTGCTGGCCGGCTTTGGCTTGGAAGCCTTACTCAAAAGAGGTCTGCCCCGGTCTACCCTGATCATCCTGTTGTTGAGCGGATTGTTATTAGGGATCGGGGTGATTATGGCCTGGGTCTTTAGGACCGATTTATTGTCCTGGAGTGGCAGTAATTTGGCTGAACCCTACCGCAAATTAGTCACTGCACTTTTCCAGAAAGGCTTTAACACCCACCCGGTTTACCGGGACCGGCTGCTGCTGGGCTGGCTGGCGGGTCTAAGTATCCCGGTCTTTTTACTGTTAACCAACCTCATCGTTACTACGATCCTCTTTAGCTTGTTTGCCAGCCGGCGTATCACTGCCAACACATTTGCTGTGCTGCTCATCCTGGCCGTGTCAAGTGACCTCATAGTGGCCGGCGGTACCACCATTAATCCCACCAAACCTGATGATTGGTGGTGGCAACTATCGGGTGGGGCGCAATACGTCCTAAAAAATGTGGGTCAGAAACGCATCTTTCCCCTGGGCATGGGCAGTGAGGAGGCGGCAGTCAGCCACCTGGGACAATATTTTCCCTCTGTCTACCAGGTTTATAGCGCCGGTGGGCACGGTTCATCCCTGCGTATTGCCCGGTATGATACTTTCTTGCACGAAACCGACCCGGTCCAGGCTATTCAGGTCATCGGGGCGCGTTACTTACTAACTCTCGGCCAGATGGGAGCGGATGTAGCCTCAGCCTATCCTCTCGTCTACAGTGATGACCACTCCTTTGTCTACGAAAACAAAAACCCACTGCCTCGCGCCTTTATTGTCCACCAGGCCATTCAAGTTGATAATCCCGCCGAGGCACTGACCTATTTCCAAAGCCGCAACATCGATCCCCGCCAGACGGTGATCCTTGAGTCAGAAACCAATATTCCCCCGCTATTCTCCTCGACCTCGGCCACAAACAGCACAGCGGCTATCACCAGGCAAAATCCCCAGGTGTTGGAGATACAAACCAGCCTGGCTAACGACGGCTATCTGGTTTTACTCGACACCTATTATCCGGGCTGGGTGGCCATCGTAGACGGACAACGTTCCCCCATCTATCGAGCCAATTACATTGGCCGGGCGGTTTTTATGCCGGCGGGCGAGCATACCGTTCGCTTTGCCTACCGGCCCCTATCCTTCAAACTGGGCCTGCTCCTGTCTTTGCTGATGCTAACCGCTCTGGTCGTTGTTGCTTTTACGACCAAGCAAACAAAACAGTCAGCTACTGAGTCCAATCGGTCTCGATAACCTATTGTCTGGCTCCCCTATTTCCCGCCAAATAATCGCATACCGTAACTACCTACCATGTCATTCTGAACAGGTGAAGAATCCCCAAGGTTTTGGTAAAGTGGACCTCTTTTGGGCCAAAGTTTCGGAGATTCCTCGTCGTTTATGCCCTTTGGGTACTGCGCTCCTCGGAATGACATAGGGGTAGGCAGTTACCGCATACCATTGCCTGTCACTTCCTGCCTATTCTTAAAATATGCCGCTGATTCGAATGTTAAAGATCTGATTCGAAAGCTATGCTCCTTTATCATTCAAAGGTTACCGCAAAATCGAAAGATGCGAAACCCCTAAAATTGAGGGTTAGTCTTGAAGTCAGTGACAATAATCACAAATAAAGTGGACAAATGTCACTAGACAAAGATATCCTCTACCTTTACAATATTCTAGGGTATTTTGTTTGTGATTATTGTTACAAAAGGAGAGTTATCTGGAAGACTGGCCAGGCGAAAAAGATGACGCAGTAGCAGTGACTCAGGGGGCAATGTTGGCAACCACATTTGAATTATGTAGGGCAAGTTGCCAACTTGCCTACAGCACCGTTGACAGGTTAGCAACTTGCCCTACAAAAAAGAATTTTCTTCCCATCGATCAAGCTATCCAATATCATAACCGTTATTTTACTAACACTATAACCCAAAGGAGATGTCTATGTCAGAACAAAACGTAATGAATCGGTCCCTGGTAGTGATAGGGGCACTGTTAATTCAACTTTCCCTGGGCGCGATTTACGCCTGGTCAGTTTTTACCCCAAGTCTGGTCGAGGCAGGTTGGACCAAGGCCCAAACGCAGGCCGTCTTTTCAACCGGCCTGGCCGTCTTCGCCATTGTGATGGTCGTTGCCGGGCGAATGCTGCCCAAGGTCGGCCCGCGCAAATTGACCATCGCTGGCGGTGTTGCCCTTGGTCTCGGCTACTTACTGGCCGGTCTACTTCCCTCCACCAATTTCTGGGTACTTTTGATTTTCATCGGCGTCATCGGCGGGGCTGGCATCGGTCTGGCTTATGTTGTGCCCATCGCCGTTGGTATGCGTTGGTTCCCCGATAAGAAAGGACTGATCACTGGCCTGGCCGTGGCCGGATTTGGCTTTGGGGCCTTGTTGTGGGTCAAGCTGGCCGGCGAATGGGGTCACATGATTGCCAATATGGGGCTGGGCGCAACCTTTGCCATTTACGGTGTGGTCTTTTTTATTGCGGTCGTCGTCGGCGGCCTGTGGATGGCCTTCCCCCCAGAAGGTTGGCAGCCAGCCGGCTGGAAGCCAGCCCAGACTACGAAAGGGGGCGCACCAGCAACGGGCACGATAGATTTTCAAAGTAGCAATATGCTCCGCACCCCCCAATTCTACATGATCTTTGTTACCTTCCTCTTCAGTGCCAGCGCCGGGTTGATGAGTATCGGTTTGATGAAACTGTTTCCCTCGCAAGCCCTGGAAGCGAACGGCATCAGCGCTATCCAGGCTAGTGCCATCTGCGGAACGGCTATGGGGGTCTTTTTCTCCTTAGCCAACGGCCTGGGCCGCATTGGCTGGGGTATGATTTCTGACAAACTGGGTCGTAAAACTTCGATCATCATTATGACCGCTGTGCAAGGGGTGATGATGATCGCTTTTCCCTTCATGGCCGGTACGCCTGCCTTGCTCTACCTGGCAGCCACGTTGATCGGCTTTAATTTTGGCGGTAACTTTGCCCTCTTCCCGACCATTACGGCCGATACCTTTGGTAGCAAGTTCGTCGGCCAAAACTATGCCTGGGTGTTCCTGTCCTACGGCGTCGGCGGTATCTTTGGCCCGATTATGGGGGGTAAACTGGGTGATATGGGCAACTTCCCCCTGGCCTTCACGATTTCGGGTATCCTGTGCCTGGTCGCTGCGGCGATTATTGCTTCCATCAGGCCTCCGGTCAAGACCCTTGAAACGGTCCCCGTAGGAGCCAAATAGATAACCGGTCCCCTCAGAGGTGGTCACTGTGCCTGGTGTACGTAACCCGGCACAAACGACCAGAGTCGCTATTGCTTCAGAACTGTGTGTAGTCTTTTGCCCCCCTGCTGTAGTTTGGCAGGGGGGTATTTGTTTTCTCATGGTTCGCCTGCTCCAGAAGATAATTCCTCCAGAGCCAGCCGGGTAAGAAGAGATATTTCCAGGGTAGACTCAGCCGCAGGCTGCCAATCCCAGTGCAGGGTACTGCTTTTTTGCTGAAGCGAGTCTATCAAGCGGGTCATCGGGTCAAGATAGTGGACAAAGCCCAACTCAGTCCCGTGCTGATGCAGCGCCTGCCAGAAACGAACCGTTTGGTGATTAGCTCGATGCAAACCGGTCAAAAATAGTTCTCCCAGGGCTGCCATCACCTGCCGAGGATAATCGAAAATTGGCTCACTGGTTACGGCTGCACGGCTATTTTGAGTGGCGGGAATATGGGTCTGCATCTCATCCGCCCTGTCAACCCAGGGTTGAAGCATAGTCCGGGTTGCCCCCTCTTGAAAGACGAAGGACAGCGGCTCAAACAGCAGTCCGCCGCTTTGTGTTCCTAATCGAACCCGACCGACCACAAAACACAACCACTCCGGGTGCTGAGTCAACCAGGTCAGCAGCCGTTCAGCCCCCTCGCGTCCGCGTGAGGTATAGGGATGCCTGAGCAGGGCTTGTTCACCGGCCTCATCACGCAGAATGGCCTGCACTTCCTGTTCGGCCACCGCAAAATGGGCCGCCTCAACACCGGCCACCGGGCAAACGTACAGATTTTCGGCCACCCACCGGGGGCGCAGGCATAGCGGGGGTTGTGCCCTGAGGCGCGCTCGAATTTCGGCGAAATCTGCGGCCAGGGTTGGGGCCCGCAGCGACTCCCACTGATATGCCTGGGGATTGGCGACGGCATTGGCCCGGCCCGGTATAAACTGGTGGCTGGCCAGGCGTTTACCGCCCTTAATCAACAACTGTTTAGCCCCCAGTGAGGCCAACGAAATGCCTTTCATGACAATCCGCCGGGCCAGTTGCGGAAAAGGGAGGGCTTCCTCGTCGGTGGGGTCGGTAAAGTCACGGCGCACGGCCACCACGACCCCCGAATCGGTATCTTGCAGATAGGCCGACAGAGTCACGCCGCCGCGCCCAATTTTCACCCCACAGCCCAGTCCCACCAGGCGGGCCGTACCGACTCGGGTTTCCCGGTCCTTCTCTGTACCGCGAATAAAGAGTTGAGGCACGGTTCCGGTGTTACTGCGAACGGCCTCACTGCGGATGCACAGTTCACCAATTAACTCGGCCACGTGGATGGGTGAAAAGCGGGCGTCGTGGTTGGCGTAACGTTCGTACTCCTGCACGAGGTCGGCCACGGTTTCGGCGGGCCAGATGAGACCTTCGGCCCGGCAGGTGGCTTCAAGCTGGCGAAAACGGTCAATCAAAGCCTGGGCCGCACCAGCAAGACCGGCTTCAGCCAGGTCACACAGGCTGCGTTCAAGCTCGTCCAGAAGTTCGTCCGGTACCGGCCAGACTATCTGGCGGGTGGTCACAATACCGCCGGTTTGCCCGGCAGGCAGTTGGCGGAAAGCCCACACGGCCAGGGGCACGTGTTTACACGGCGCTTTTTCATCGCAGTCGCAATGGGTGTAGCGCACGTCATCCGGCACCAAAAAGCGTACGGTGAGGGACAGGGTGTGGAAGCGGGCGGTCGGCTTGCTGCTGCGGACCAGTTCGATAACGTGTCCTTCTTCAAACTGCTTACGCAAACGGGTCAACGTGGCTTTTCGAAAATGGGCAACCAGGGATTCGTCGGTTATCTGGCCGGGATCCCACGGCGCTGAGAGTTGGACCTGTGTCTCCTGATGGTCACCGGCCTCAGCCGTTACCTGCTGATAAGCCAAAACCGTCCGTACCAGGTGGCGGCAAATGCCGGTGGCCGCACAGGTGCAGTGGGCTTCGCCGACCGTTTTGTTTGGCGGCAGAAGGCACTCAACCCCGTCTGACCAACGGGTAGTGACTGTGCCGTCGGCGGTTTCAGCCAGTTCAAGGGTGAATTTAGCTAACTCTTTTTGGGCCCGCTTGACAATCCCCCGATTGCTCAAGGTTATAAGATCGTCTAGCGTGAGAGCCAACAAATCTTGACGCATTTTACCGCACTTTCTCAGCGATCCACTCGGCCAGCTCACCCGGCGTCATCGCTCCGACGTGGGTCCCCAAATTGACCATACGCCCGGCAATATCTCGGTCATAGTTCGGTTCGGCCCGCTCATCAAGCGCGGCCAGGCCCAGTAGGGTGACCCCACTTTCGACCAGTTGTTTGGTGACCGACAAAAGACGGGCCACGGGCGCGCCCTCATAAAAATCGGTGATGAGAATGATTATCGTCCGCCTGGGATTGTCCACCAGCGAGGCCGCGTAGCTCAAGGCGTGGCCGATGTCCGTTCCGCCGCCAAGCTGGACTTTCATCAGTGTTTCCACCGGGTCTGAGCAGTGGTCGGTCATATCGACCACTGCCGTATCGAACAGGCACAGGTGGGTGCGAATGGCCTTCAAGCCGTAAAAAATAGAAGCGGTCACGGCGGTGTAGATGACGCTGTCGAGCATACTGCCCGACTGGTCAACCAGGATGATAATTTGCCAGCGGTCGGTCTGGCGCCGCACCCTGGAATTGAAGTAGGGGGTTTTCAGGTAGAGTCGCCGAGTCTGGGGGTCGTAATTGGCCAGGTTGCGGCGGATCGTAGTCTGGGGATCGAAATTCTTGGCCACCTTCAGGAAAGAACGCCGCCGCCGGTCGAGTGCGCCGGTAAAAGGCGACTGTACCGGGCGGGCGATTTTTTCTAAAAGCTGCTGGATCACCTGGCTGACCAGGGTGCGGGCCATGGCCAGCACCTCCTGGTTCATTAAATGCTTGGTACGTAAGACGGCTTTGAGCAAGGTCATATTGGGTTGGGCCCGACTTAGCAGATCGGGGTTGGTGACCATCTCTTCCAACTGGTAGCGTTCCAGGGCGTCTTTTTCCAGGCGCTCAATGGTCTTGTTGGGAAAGAGTTCGTGAACGGCGTTAATCCAATCCGGCACGGTCAGTTGCGACGGATCCAGGCTGCCCCGCCGGTCCTCGCCCATGCGCACGTTGCGTTCCTGACCGTACTCCCGATCATAGAGGTAGCCCAGGGCGACCTCTCGCTCCTCCCAAACACCCTCTGGCAAAGCCCCGCAGATGTCCTCTGCCCCAGGGCCCAGCACCAGCCGCCAACGAATCTGTCGGGTGCGGTTACCCATTAGCATGCCTCCGTAAGCCATACCGCTCGACGGCCTTGAACAGTCGCGCTTCAAAAGCCAGTACCCGGGCCGCCATTTCCGGGCTGACTTTCAGCTCAGGCAGCGGTTCGGCGGTTTCCTGACCGAGGGCGGTAAACAGGGTGCGGGCCATGTGGTGCTTTTCACGAGGGGTGAAGTAGGAGAAGGCCAGCCGCAGGGCAGGCAGGGCCTCCAAGAATTCCTCATCCGCATAGCCCATCAGTAGTTCGTCGATGCTCAGCACCAAATCGGGCTGGCGTTGGGCGGCCTCGCGGGCCAGATGAAACAGGCCGGTCAGGTAGTCGCCCAGCATGGCCGGGGCGGCAAAGTAGCGCACGCCGGCAATGAGCTGTTCCGTTTGGGCTTCACCCAGCGTCCATAAAGCACCCATCACCGCCCCGCGCAGCAGCGGTGTTTGGCTGGTGTCTGCCCCCACCCGTTGGAACAGTTCGACCAATTCGGCCTGGTCCAGCTCCAACGAAGCAGCGCAGCGTTCAACCGTTTCCAGCAGTACGGCCACTCCGCGCAGTAAGGCTTTATCCTGCCCCTGGACCTGTCCCAGGCTTTCCAGCAGCCACACCCCCCGGGTAAAGGTTTCTTTGAGCAGTCCTCCGATGTCCTGGGCTCCGGCTGTCCCCAGGGTTTCGTCGTAGCGATACAGATAGAGCAGATGCCCTAATGCGCCGGTCACGGTGAAAAAGTTACCATCGTCGCGAATCAGGTCGACCAACTGCTGATAAAACGGTTCGGTCAGCCTGTCCAGGCCCATCAGAGCCGCTTCCAGCAAAATGAGGGCGGCCTGGTCGGCCTTACGTTCAATGGCTGCAGCCCGTTCCAACAGCCTGGCTGCGGCTGCCTCGGTCAGGGTGGGGCCGTAGATGGCCGCTTCGATGCAAGTGGCCTCAAAATCGGGGCTCCACTGAATGCGCCACTGTTCCCACAACCAGGTCAAATCGGTGCGGGCGGCCAGGTCTGTGCCGCCGGTACGCCTGTAACCGGCAATGCCCAGGACATGCAGTTGGTACAACACCCGGCTACGGGCCAGGTCTGCGCGGGTCAGCAAATCCAGCTCGACGCTTCGCTCCCGGATTTGCGGCTCAAGGTCGTAGTGATCCAGCCGGTGACGAATGTCGTGGACCAAGGGGGGGCGTTCCGTGGCTTCGGCCAGATGGCCGCGTTCACTCCCCCGGAACACCTCGTAGACGGCGGCCAGGAAGGGATGCAGTTGACCGTAGGCCAGTTCATCCTTGATCAAAGCGCCGATAATCCCGTCAATCAGATCGCGCCGCCATACCTCGGCGTGTCCCCGCAAATCGGCCAGGCCCTGAGCCATGGCCTCGACCGCAATCAGGTCGGCGGTGCTGGCCGGTTGCTTCTGTTCGCGCAAGGCTTCGACGGTGCGGGCCAGGAGCTTGCGGTAGGTTGCTCCTTCGCCCACCGCTCTATCCTGCCAGACCTGATGGTAAAACCCCGGATTGGGCATACCGGCGTCGTAGCCGGTCAGGCTGTCCAGCCGCTGGTAGGAGTAGGGGGTCAGGGCGATGCCACGATCATAATTAGGGATTGGGGATTGTGAATCGGCAGGCACGGAAAAATTCTCCCCTGCTCCCCCCTCGGACTGAGCCTCGGGAAGAAGTCTGCTCCCCTGCTCCCCTGCTGTTTGTTCAAAGGGCACATTGAATAGTTGGGCAAAAAGGGCGTAGCTGTGAAAGCCGCCGGTGACCACCAGGATGTGGCCGGGCTGTTGGTCGAGCGTTTGGCGGATTTGCTCGACCATAAAGGCCTCCCGCTGCCGGTCGGCGGGTGAGACCCGGCGGTCTGTGAGGCGGATATGAACACAGAGGTGGTGGCAGCGTTTCAGGTACTCGGCTACGCTTAGGTCGGCATCGATTTCAAACAGGGTATCCCACACATCATCAAAGTTTTCCACACCCAACTTATCGCCCAGAGCGGCCACGTAACTGCCGCCGCGCAGTTCGGCATCGGCATAGCGGTGGGTGGGGATGTCGCCGGTGGCGATATCGGCCCAGGGCAAATCGATGAAGCGAATAGTTGCTCCCAGCTCTTGCCCCACCTGCAGCGCCTGCCACTCCGGCGAGTAGAGGCAGAAGGGATAAAATGCACCTCGCCGCGCCCCGTCCGGCAGCCGGGTATAGCTGTAGATGGCGATGGGCAGATGGTGGGGCAGAGCTAACTGGTCCAGGCGGTCGTTAAAATCAGCCGGCCCCTCGACGAGAATGGCCGCCGGGCTCATCTCCAAAGCCAATTGGCGCACCAGACGCGCCGCCGCCGGGCTGTGGTGACGCACCGGAAAGAAGACCACCCGGTTATGGGGGTTGAGGATATCAGGATGTATTTTGAAATCGGACATCAGTGATCAGTCATCAGTAATCTGTAATCAGTCGTTAATAGTCAGCGGTCAGCGGTCGGCGGTCACATTTTTAAAGTAAATGTCGCCTCGCCTCATAATAAGCCTGCCAGGTTTGGCTTTTTCGCTCCTTGACCGCGTGGTTGAAATAGTGCCGCAGTTTCTTCAAATCTTCCGGCGAATCTTTCAGGGCCGAACCGAGCAGGCCCTGGACCAGGTAGTCCGGGGTGATGTCGCCCTGAGTGTAGTAGTAGGCGTGAATCCCGGCTGCATACCCCACCGACACCGCCTCTGCCGTGCTCATGACCGTGCTGAGCGTTTCCAACGCCTTGCCCTCGGTAGTTTGACCCCGGCGCAGTTCGTGGAAGGTGGTCACCAGCAGTTCGGCCATTTCCGGCTTGAGGGGGATGGGAATCCCGGCCCGTTGCAGCATTTTGTTGGTTTCCCGCTGAACCAGCTCCATCTCCTGGCGCAGGTCGGGGATGGGGTGGACGGTTTCAAAGTTGAAGCGACGTTTGAGGGCCGCACTCATATCGCTCACCCCCCGATCGCGGGTGTTGGCCGTGGCGATGATGTTGAACCCAAGCCGGGCGTAGAGGGTACGGGCTTCGTCGGGTAGCTCGGGAATGACCATCACCCGGTCGCTGAGGATGGAGAGCAGGGTATCCTGGATTTCCAGGGGACAGCGGGTGATTTCTTCAAAACGGACAATTTTGCCCTGACTCATGCCCCGATAGATGGGAGCCGGCACCAGGGAACGCTCGCTGGGTCCTTCGGCCAGCAAGAGGGCGTAGTTCCAGGAGTACTTGATGTTGTCTTCGGTCGTGCCGGCGCTACCCTGGATGGTCAGGGTAGAGTCGCCGCTGACCGCCGCAGCCATCAGTTCGCTGAGATAGCTTTTGGCCGTGCCCGGCTCGCCGATGAGCATCAGCCCCCGGTTCGTGGCCAAGGCCACGATGCAGCGCTCAACAAAGCTGCGGCTGCCGACGAACTTTGGCTCGATGTTGAGCCTGTCATCACCCAGCACAAATTTCAGCACCGACTGGGGGGCCAATTTCCAGCCGCCGGGCCGGGGCGCGTCGCCGTCGGCCTCGGCCAAGCGTTGCAATTCACCGGCGTAGAGCACTTCGGCAGCGGGGCGTTGGAGGTCTTGGATCGTGTTGTTGTCTGTCATCGTTGAAACCTTTCATCCTGTTCTCTAAAATGAAATATCCCAATGCTCCTCTGCAAGAGGTCTCAGAAAAGCCAATATCCTGCCTTATGCATCTCAGACGGGGATCTGTCGATCCTCTTAGAGCAAGAGATACAGGGCGAAGACCTGGATAGCTCTGCATTGCCCTCTGGTTTTCCTACGGTTATTTTGCCTTCCCGGCCACAATCGTCAAGTCACGCAGCACCTCACTAATCACCACCGGCTCAATTTCACCGAGGGGCAACTTTTCGTGGTTACGATGCCAGTAGCGCCTGGGAGCGTGAAGACCGGGTACGAAGAAGCACTGTTGTATTGACTGCTCCTTCTCACCCACCACATCCCCGGTATAAGCGAACGACAGCGGTCACCTCGGCGGCCGGAAAAGGCCGCGAGTGTTCATCAAACAGGCCGCCATCACCACTTGTACCACGCACCCAGCCGGCCCGTTCCAGGATACTGACCATCGAAATGGCCGGAACTTTAAGGTGGGCAAAGCGAGTGATTTCTTTGACCGTGAGCTCCTCGGCTGCCAGCCGGTAGGTTTCACGCCACAACTGCGAAAAAGGCGGAATCAGTTCGTAATCGCTGAAGATTTCGCCCCAGACCGCTTTGAGGTCATCTGCCAACAGCAGGGGATGAACCACCCCTACCGCCTCAATCCCGTCCAATGTCGCTGTCTCGTCCTCAACATCGGCATAGGTCCGATCTTCGGTGAGGCGAAAAGTAGTGACCAAATGATCAGTGGCATCATAGCCGCCCCACAGCAGCAGACGAACCAGATTAAACAGCAAGGGGTGGCGCACCAACACCGTTTCAAAATCCGCTACCGGCCAGCGCCGCCCGTTGACCATGGCCTCCTCCAGCCGGGCCGTTTGCAGCTTGGTCACCTGTTTTAGGTCTTTCTTTAACTGCTTCCATGCTTCAATGGCCCGGTTAGCCAGATCAGTGTTATCTTTAACGCCCGGTTTAGGCAGGTTGGCTCGCAGTTTACCCTGGTCATCCCGCACCATCGGCTTCATATCCGGGCCGAAGGCAAAACGAAACTGGCGCGGTCCAAAATCAAACAGCCGACCACCGCGCTCATCCAGGCCGCAATCAGGCACGAGCCGGTCTTCAAGCTGCGCCCGACTCAGGCCACGCTCCCGGGCAATGGCTTCCATGGCTGTTCTTGCCTGCGCTTGCAGCCCCTTGAACTTGGTCTTTTGGGCGATGCTTTGAAACTGCATCAAAGCAGTGTCGTGGCAAATAACTTTCAGGCAGCTTTCGACCAGGGGAATGCGCTTGTACTCCGGCACATTAACCTTGACCCGCACCAGTTGGGCCAATTTGAAGGCCAGGGCTTCGCTGCCGAGCAAGCCCACGCCGTTTAAGGCCCACTTGTCTTTACCTGGAATGCCTTCTTGTAGCCACAATTCAAACAAGCCCCAGGCAAAGGCATCCATGCTGACCGAATCGGCCTGGGTTTTAAGAGGGACGAGTGGGGCCGGTAGAGGCTGGTCCAACTTGGCTTTTTTGAGTAGTTGGAGCAGGACGGTGACTTGAGTCTCATTCAAACGATACGGCTCGATCACGATCGGCGGCAGGAGAACTAGATCGACCCAGGTAGCCGGTGGTTTGGGGAACCTCTTTTTGCGTACCGGCAGAGCATCACGGAGCCAGGCGGGGGTGGTGTCATCATCGAAGGGGGGATAATCCACCACCTGGTCTGTTAAAACTTTGGCCCGGATGCGCTCGGCGGCTTCAGCGGGAAAGTGTTCGAGGTAAGTTTCGATAAGGTCGCCGTACCCTTTTTGGCGCAGCCTGGTTAAGAAACTGAGAGCGATATCGGCAAGTTCATCACTTTCGGCCACAAGCGCGATTGCCCCGACGATGGTGTATGCGGGATGCGCTTCTAACCACTGGCGGGCCAGTTGCGGCACCTTTGAAGATATCAGCAACGCCAACATATAGGGAACGGCCTCGGGGGCGTGGACAAGACCGAACGCTTTGAGCATTGCTTCTGCATCTTCTTTCCTTTGTGCGGTCGTGATGCTGTCTCGCACGAGGTCGAGCGCAGCATATTCAGTGTGGGCCAGCCAGGCTCGGACGTGAGTGCCGGTCACCAGGGGTAATTCCAAGCGACGAACTTCTGTTTTAAGTAACTCAGCACTACCTAGACCAAAAATAACTTGATGAGGTTGTGGGTAGTAGTAGTTCCACCAGTAGTGACAACTACCATCAGGCCAGGTTTTCACGCCTTCGTATATCACCTTGTGTATCCCCAAAACAGCCGCCACCCAAAACGGTGGGGGCATATCTTTTTCGGGATAACTCGGCCAGGTATTCATATCCAAGTGAGGCTGCAACCGCGTGCGTAGCAACGTAAGCTCGGTCTCGGTTAAATAGGGCCATACATAAGTGATGAAGCCAGAGGTGAGGGTATCAAGTAATTCGTTTCGATCAGCCTCAGCGTTTTGTGAGTTATAGGGTGGCTCGGATGCCTCAATCATAATATCGAGTGGGATTTGGTCTTCACCTACAATGAGGTCAATCAGCTTTTCAGGGGGCAAAAGATTCTGTAACGGTAACATTACTTCTGGAGCGACGAACCAATGGGCACGGGCCAGACCCATCTTGATCTCATTAAGGGTTATTTGTCCATTGAACGATTGTTCGCTTAGAGTATCAGCCAACTTCTTGAGCAATTCATTAATGTCGGCAAACGGTGTGTTATACCACTGTTTATAGGTCAAGTTGGTCATTGCCACAAACCAGAAATGTGCTTCTTCCCGTAAAAGCGACACCGAAATTTTAGCCTTGAGCCAATCTCGTCGCCAACCACTGGATTTAACCGTTTTCCGCAACCGGGCAATTGCTTCCTCTTGATTGAACGGCTTCGGCTCAGGCCGGGGCAGTGGCTTGCGCTCCCGCCAGGTGGCCCAGAGCCAATCTTCGGGGTTCAGGTCGATGGACCGAGGGGGTAGTGTATTGAGAAGCGTTGTAGGGATGTGCATTGGTTGTTCTCCTTGTGTCGGGGGAAGCAGGGAGTTATGAATTATGTAGCCGAGGTATCCCTATACCTCGGCGGGTAGGGAGGGCATAGGGATGCCCTGCCTACTTCTTACTCCCTACTCCTTACTCCCTGGCTTTGCCAGCAATCTGCGTCAATTCCCGCAGCACCTCACTAATCACCACCGGCTCAATCTCGCCCAGGGGGATCTTGTTCTTATGCTGTGGATACATCTTCGGCGTATAAATACCGGGCACAAAGAAACAGCGCTCCAGCGATTGGTCCTCCCAATCAATCATATAGCCGACCGGCACGCCCTCATACTCAACGACCGCCGTGACGTTGGCCCCGTAGAAGGGTTTGGCGTGCTCGTAAAAGACCCCGGCATCGGCCGGAATGCCCCGTTGCCAGCCTAATTTTTCCAGCGTACCGACCAGCGACACTGCCGGAATTTTGAGCTGGGCAAAGCGAGTGATTTCTGTTTGGGATACCTCCTCTACCTCAAGGGTGTAAATCTCGCGACCCAGTTGGGGGAAGGGGGGCACAATCTCGTAATCGCTGAACAGTTCGCCCCAGGCGGATTTGGTTTCGTCCGAGAGGGGTAAAGGATGGACCAGGCCAACCTCCTGAAAACCGGCCAGGCTGAAATCGTCATCATTCACGTCGGCGTAGGTCTGGTCCTCGGTCACCCGGAAGGTGGCCACCAACTGGCCCTGGGTATCGTAGCCGCCCCACAGCAGCAGCCGCACCAGGTTGACCATCAGCGGGTGCCGGACCAACAACTGTTCAAATTCGGCTATGGGCCAACGCCGCCCGGTGACCATGGCCTGCTCCAGCCGGAAGGCCTGGATTTTGGCCACCTCACGAATTTGCTTTTTGAGCAGTTTCCAATCGGCAATGGCTTGCTGGGTTAAGTCAGCCTCGTCTCGCTTGCCGGGCTTGGGCAGGTTGGCCCGTAGCTTGCCCTTGTCATCCCGGACCATCGGCTTCATTTCCGGGCTAAGGACAAACTGGAATTGGCGTGGACCAAAGTCGAAGGCCCGTTTGCCTCGCTCATCCAGGCCACAATCAGGCACAACCCGGTCTTCCAGTTGCTCGCGGGTCAGGTTACGCTCCTGAGCGATGGTCTCTATCGCCTCACGGGCCCTGGCTTTGAGTCCTTTGAATTTCGCGTTCTGGGCAATGCCGTTAATTTGCATCAAGGCAGTATCCGTACCGATAGCCTGTAAGCATCTTAGGCCAAACACAGCTCGCTGATGCTGGCTTTCACCCGGCCAGGTCCGAATGAACGGCGTCAACTTAAGAGCCAGGGCATCGGAGCCGAGTAGTCCGACCGCCCCCAGCGCCCATTTCTCCCTGGACGGCGCGCCATCTTCGAGCCACAGTTCAAACAACTCCCAGGCAAAAATATCGAGCGACTGACGGTTGGCATGGGTCTTGAGAGCGGTTATCAACGCCGGAACCGGTTGGTCAACCGGACTTTGCTTGAGGAGTGTAATCAAGCCACGTATCTGGGTCTCGTTGAGGTAATTCATTCCCACCACCACGGGTGGTAAGAGAACAGGATCAGCCCAATCCGCTTTTTGGTGTTGTTGCGCAGCACTTACGCTCGGCAACCCATTTTCTAACCAATCTGGCGTTGTGTTCTCATCGAAGGGGGTATAATCCGGTGCATTCTTCACATCGAGCAATTCGGTTTGTATTTTGACAGTCAGGTCAGGGGGCATTTGGGCCAGACAGGCTTGAATAAAGGCTCCGTAACCTTTGCGCTGCATACGGAGCAAGAAACGCATGGCCGCTTCAGACAGGTTATTACCAGCCTCAACGACCGACATTAAGCCAGCGATGGCGTGTTCCGGGTTATCATCGAGCCACTGTCGGGCCAATTGGGGGGCTTTTGAGGCTTGCTTGATAGCCAGCATGTGAGGAGCCGCTTCCGGGGCATGCACAATGGCAAATGCCTTGAGCAGGGCTTCTGTCTGTTTCTTCTCGGTCAGGGCAAGAATGCTGTCTGCGACGACATCAAGGGCATCGTATTGGGTGAGGGCTAAGAAGGCCCGTACACTGGCGGCGTCTCTTAGCCGCAATTTCAGACGACGGGCTTCTGTCGCAATGAGTTGCGGACTGCCCAGGCTGAAGACAAGTTCCTGGGCCTGAAAAAACTGGAACCCCCACACGTTTTTGAAACTTCCATCAGGCCAACTCTGGACCAGACTTTGGACTTCTGCCGGCATCTTCAAGCCGGCAGCCAGACGGTAGACTCCCCGATTACCCGGCCAATCAGCCGGATTTAAGAAAGGTTGTATGCGGGAGCGGAGTGGTTCTATTTCCTTGTCAGGCAAGTAGGGAAGAACGTGAGTGCGGAAAGCGGTACTCAAAATATCTATAAGCGTATCTCGTGCCCGCTCTTCCACCTGTTGTTTTGAAGCGCCATGATAGTGGTAGTGACGCATTCCCTCCCTGATTGCATCTAAAGGAATTTTATCTTTTTGGAGGATGAGATCAACCAGTTCGGCGGGGCTGAAAAGATTTGCCAGGGGAATGACGACCAGTTCGTCAACTCTCCCACAGGCGTGAGCTAAACGTTCCCTGACCTCATTTAAGGTGATTTGACCGGTGAAGGTTTGTTGGGCCAGCATATCGGTCAGTTCTTGGAGCAGTCCTTGCTTCCGTTGATAATCGAACCGACTAATCTCCTTTTCGGAGAAGGCGGTCATTACCGTAAACCAAAAATGGGCCTCTTGGGGATTTAATGAGGTCCGAATTTGAGACTTGGCCCAATGCCGGTAGTAACTACTGTATGGTTCTGCTGCTACCTCTTTTAAGCGGGCTACAGCTTGTTGCAGCTCAAACGGTTTTGGCTTGGAGTGCGCCTGTGGTTTACGTTCGAGCCAACTTGCCCAACACCAATCTTTGGGCGTTAAGTCGATGGAGCGGGGGGGGAGTGTATCGTGAAGCGTAACAGGGTTGTTCATCGGTTATTCTCCTTGTCTTGTAGGAAGTAGGGAGTAAGGAGTAAGGAAAATACTCAGTAGATCCAATTTTGTGCTCACGATGGGTCCGTGACCCGTCGCATCGCCGGTTATGGACCGGCTTGGAGCGTTAAATTTGGATCTACTTATACTACCTACTTCTTACTCCCTACTCCTTACTTCTTTACTGCTTGGCCCTGCCGCTGACCGTCGTCAAATCACGCAGGACTTCGCTGACCACAACCGGGTCAACCTGCCCCAAAGGCAAGGCTGCCTCCGGCTGTACCTGCTCCGCCGAGTCGTACAAGCCCGGCACAAAGAAGCAGCCCAGAATCTTTGGAGAGATGGCCTGGTAAAGGTTTACTTCAATACCATCATACTCAATTTTGGCCGTAACACCAACCCTGGGAAAAGATTTGACGTGACCATAAAACATCAGCGTGTCCTTGTCCACCTGGCCCCGCTGCCAGCCTCGCCCTTCCAGAATCCTGACCAGGGCAATGGCCGGAACACCCGTATCGGTAAAGCGGGTGATTTCCGTGGCCCTGATTTCCTCTTCGCGCAGGCGGTAGATTTCGCGCCCCAGTTGGGGGAAGGGAGAGACCAGTTCGTAATCACTGAACAACTCTGCCCAGGCCAATCGCGCCTCGTCAGATAGTTCCAGGGGGTGGAGCAGCCCGACCTCAACCACACCGGCCAGGGTGATCTCGTCATCCTCAACATCGGCGTAGGTCTGGTCCTCGGTGAGGCGAAAGGTGACCATCAAGTCTCCGGCCGCATTGTAGCCGCCCCACAGCAGCAGCCGGGCCAGGTTGACCATAAGCGGGTGATGCACCAGAAACTGTTCAAATTTGACGGGGTAATCTTGTCAATCCCGTCTAAATTTTTACAATCTCTAACATCTTTTCTGGCCAATGATGTGTGATTGTGAAAGAGCTTGCCGAAACGAGCGTTCCCACCGCCTTTTTTCTGGGCGGCACCCTTGTGTTAGATAACGTGTCCCGAAGTACCACCCCGCCCGATCCTTTCCAATGGATCAATGCCAAGTGGCGCTGTCCGGCGGTGCACTACCGCACGGTACGAGACTGGCTCTATGAGCAGGGTATCCGCAACAACATTCCCCGCTGGCAAAATCTGTCCCTTATCCTTAATGATGACCGTGAGCCCCATCCCTACCAGACCGAAGCACTCCAGGCCTGGCTGGCTGCCGGCCGCTGGGGGAGCGTTGTTTTGCCCACCGGCGCTGGAAAAACCTTTCTGGCGCTACGGGCCATCACCGAATGTAGGGTCAGCACGTTGGTGGTGGTCCCGACGCTCGATTTGTTACACCAATGGTACGCTCGGTTGGAGAATGCTTTTGGGATAACGATTGGGGTGTGGTACGGCCAGGAGAAGCGGTTGGAGCCCATCACCGTCACCACCTACCCCAGCGCCTGGGCCCAGGCCGAAACTCTGGGCAACCAGTTCAAGCTGCTCATCTTTGACGAGATCCATCATCTCCCGGCCCCTTCCTGGCACGAAATCGCTCTGATGTGTGCCTCTCCTTACCGGCTCGGCCTGACCGCCACCTATCCGGAAAGCATGAAAGATGAAGGCAGAACCCCACAGGGGCAGGTGATGAAGGACGAAAACGTAAAAGAAGATTCAGCCTTCAGCCTTCAGCCTTCAGCCTTACTGGAGGAGTTGGTGGGGCCGGTCGTCTACCGCAAGCACATCGACGACCTGGCCGGCGCCCAGTTAGCCGAATACCGTACCGAGCGCATCCGCATTGATCTGACGTCGGAGGAGCGGACGGCCTATGACTCAGCTTATGCTGTCTACACCGGCTATGTGCGTGAGGCCCGCCTGCGGGAGCGGCACGGGCCGGGCTGGTGGGACGAATTCACCCGGCGCAGCGCGTATGAAGCCCAGGCCCGCCGGGCCAAGGTGGCCGAGCTAAAACTGAAGGAGATTGTGCACCAGGCCCAGGGTAAGCTGGAGATCCTGGACCGGCTGCTGCGCGAACACCGTGACCAGCAGATGCTCATCTTTACCGCCCATAACCGCTTTGCTTACCAAATCGCCCGGCGCTACCTCACCCCGGTCATCACTCACCAAACCCAGGCCGCCGAGCGGAAGGCCATTCTTGACCATTTCCGCAGCGGCGCCTATCGGGCCATCGTCACTTCAAAAGTACTCAACGAAGGGGTTGACGTGCCGGAAGCGAAAATTGCTATAGTGCTGGGGGGCAGCGCCAGCGCCCGGGAGTATGTTCAACGCTTGGGGCGGGTGCTGCGTAAGCGGGGGAATGCTCAGGCCGTGCTATACGAGGTCATCGCTCGTAAAACGGTGGATGAACGAATCGCCCAGCGGCGACGTCCACGGTGATTCCGGCTGATAAAGCTTTTCTTAGAGCCGTCCAAGAACGAATGGGAACAACGGTCCTGAAAAAACTGTGTTTAAAGCTCGGAGGGGATTGCCAAATCCCCGTATTTTGGCTTGGATTTGGCAACACCTGCACTCTGAGCGGTTGCACGGCAATTCCTAAAGAACCAAACTCCGTAACTACCTACCATGTTATTCTGAGCGACCACAGGGAGCGAAGAATCTCCTGTTTCAGGCTGGATTTGCCCTTGTTACCGGAGATTCCTCGTCGCTTCGCTCCTCGGAATGACATGAGGGTAGGCAGTTACCATTTTTCTACTACGGGAGGTCTCACTCATGCGTATCCCCCTCGTCGGCAGTTACATCGACTTGATACGAGACAACCGCAATTACCGCTATCTGTGGTTGAGTCAGGTCATCAGCCTGCTGGGCGATTGGTTTAATTTGATTGCCTCAGCCTCATTGGTGGCCAACCTGTCCGGCTCGGGCCTGGCCATTGGCGGGCTTTTTCTGGCCCGGTTGCTGCCTCCCTTTCTTCTCGGTCCCCTGGCCGGGGTGATGGCCGATCGTTTCGACCGGCGCAAAATCCTCATCACCAGCGACTTGCTACGGACGCTGGTTGTGCTCAACTTTTTATTCGTCCAGACCGGGCGTGAGGTCTGGCTGCTGTATGTTTTGACCGTGCTGCAATTGAGTATCAGCGCCTTCTTTGAACCGACGCGGGCGGCGCTCATGCCCAGCATTGTGGCTCGCCAGGATTTAATCACGGCCAACGCCCTGGATGGCACCACCTGGAGCACCATGCTGGCCCTGGGCGCGGCCTTAGGAGGGCTGGCCACGGCCTTGTTGGGGACGGCGGCGGCTTTTTTGATTGATGCGGCTACGTTTACGATCTCAGCCTGGTTTGTCAGCCGGATATGCATGCCCACTAGATCCAATTTTTGCGGCGTACCCACAGGGCATAATATGAGGCGCGCTTCGCCTCAGATGCCGAACGTCGCCGCATCTGAGGAGGTTGGCTCCTCAAATCTGGATGTCCTGATGCCGGCCAGTCAGCCTGAGTCAGAGGAGTCCGGGGAGAGTCAGGTAGGTTGGGATGCTTTTATGGCTGGTCTACGCTATTTGTGGCAGCGTCCTTCAGTCCTGGTGATCGCCCTGGTGAAAGCTTCCAGTTCCCTGGCCTTTGGCGGTATCGCCGTGGTGGAAGTTGCTTTTGCCAAGGAGGTCTTTCCGATTGGGGATGACGGCTCCGCCACCCTGGGGCTGATCTATCTGTTTATTGGCCTGGGGACCGGGTTGGGTCCCCTGGTAGCGCGACACATCACCGGCGATCACCCCCTAGCTAGTTTCTGTCAGGAAACCCCTAATCCGGGTTAGACCTGAATCACCAGAGGTGATATAGTTGTGGTGTAAAAACTTACACATCTGGAGGTCAAAATGCTCAGATTACGTTATACACCCGTG
>DAOUMU010000303.1:0-13138 GCA_034409055.1 Anaerolineae bacterium | reverse complement strand
GAATCCCCAAGGTTTTGGTAAATACCCAAGGGGCACAGGGTAGACCTCTTTTGGGCCAAAGTTTCGGGGATTCCTCGTCGTTTATGCCCTTTGGGTACTGCGCTCCTCGGAATGACATGAGGGTAGGTAGTTACAGAGAACGCAAAAAAACCCGGCGAGGGTACGGTAAAGGACTATACAAATTTTCGTAGTCACCCTACGAGCAGTTGCCAGACCTATCTCGTAAAATGTTTGTAAGGAGAAGCGTTAAAGCGGTCAGTGCCTTAAGAGGATTAAAATGGATATGTTCTTTGGCGATCTGTTTCCTTGCTTTTTTTTCGGTTTCATAGCCTTTGCCCTATTTCTGGGCTACATGAGTTACCAACACAGAGAAAATCAGAAAGCCTCCTGGCGGACTCTGGCGACTACCAATCATTTGACGTTTGCCCGGGGTAATCTTTTTGAAGGCGGGGCTTACGTTGTTGGTCCTTATCGAGGGCATCACCTCAAACTTGAAACCTTCCAAAAAAGCCAGGGTAAGAGCAGCCAAACATATACCCGCCTGACGGTGTCGGTAAATGCCCCGGCTCATGTTCACTTACCCAATAAAGACATCCTGGCTGAGCCGGTGGCGACTAAAGATGTAGTTAGTTTATTTACAGCAATCGATTTACCCTATTCCTTGAAGGGCCAAATTAGAGTCAATGGGCAAAAAGTGTACTATGAGCAATACGGTCTCGAAAACGACGTAAAATATTTACAGGCCCTGTTTGACCTGCTCAGTGACCTGGCCGATGCTTATGCCACGGTGGTGGCTCTGGGCGGGGAGGCGGTGCCGGCCCTGTACGAAATGGCCACAGCTAACGGTCATGTGTTACGGGAAATAGCCAGCCAATTGTTGGCTCATATTGGCCGGGAAACTACAGCCCGACTCAAGCATCAAGCCCAAGACCTACTTTGTCCCCGTTGCTTCGTCTATTGCTATGCCCACACAATTCGCCTGCACTGGTGGCAATCTGTGACTTACTACGGCTGCCGGGCTTGTGGCCAGAGCCGGGTCTTCCAGCGAGGCCGGGTGGTAGCCGTGCTGGACAACCAACTGGAGGCGGAACAAGTTCAGCAGGACGGGGTCTGGCGAGTGAACTGGTTGGTCCGGCGCAGCCTGTTCGATTTTGACGAGGTGGTGATTGTCCAGGCCAGCGACGAAGAGGTGGAGCGCTTTGCCGTCCAGGTAGGCAACGACACCGATCCAGAGCGACGGTCTCGCTACAAACAAATGCTCTGCGTGGTCTCGCCAGATTGTCAGTTGTCGGAGAATACCATGCGTATTTTGCAGCGCATGTTTGGGAATGTGCCCATCCTTTCCAATCCAGAACGACAACCAACTCAGAAGGTATCTCTTCAAGAAGAAGATTTGCTCCGAAAAAGTAATTACCATGTCATTTCGAGGAACGTAATGACGAGAAATCCCCCAAACGTTCGGCATAAGAAAGACGGAATATAAATCCAATCATAAATAAACACAGCCGGAGCGAAGGTAACGCTCCGGCTGTTTAAGTAAAAAACGTCTTAGCAGATAAAGTTAGCACCCCCGGCAGGAGTCGAACCTGCGACACAAGGTTTAGGAAACCTCTGCTCTATCCTCTGAGCTACGGGGGCGTAGGTGAATTATGAATGATGAGTGATGAATTTTAAGTTTTGAGTCAAGAATAGTATACTCAAAAGCAGGTTACAGGCAAACGGATATGATCGTGGGGGTGCGTCCCAGATTTCAGGAAACTGGGACAAACCAGGGGGGATTCGGGGGGATACCCCCCGCGCCCCCGTGCTTTCCCAAATTTTGGGACGCACCCGATCGTGGGGAGGACTCTGATGACCGATTACGAAAAATGGCTCAGCAAACGATTGACCCAGGTTTATGAAGAGAACAGCCTACAGCAAGTTCGAGCAATCGACCAATTGCGATTGATTCTTTTTTCGGATTTGCATAAAGGCCAGCGGGATGGCGCTGACGATTTCGAGCAGTGTGAAGCCGTTTATCTGGCCGCGCTAGATTACTACTGGCCGCGAGAATTTGAGCTGTTTCTCCTGGGTGACATCGAAGAATTGTGGGAAGTTACTCCAAAGCAAGTTATCACTGCCTATAAAAATGTTCTTGAGATGGAAAAGCGCTTTGCCGAGGCCAGGAATCCACGCCGCTATGTGCGGCTAATGGGTAACCACGACGACCTCTGGTATGAACCTGATGAGGTGACGAAACATCTAGGGGAATTTTTGAGCGGGTCGGTTGTTGTTGAAGGGGTTCGTCTCAGGATCAAAGAGCAGGGACAGGAACTTGGCGAGCTCTTCCTTGTTCATGGTCACCAGGGCACTCTCTTCTCAGACCGCTATCGAAAATTCTCACAATGGGTTGTCCAAAATATCTGGCGGCCCATCCAAAGACTGCTCAGGCTTAAAACGACCACACCCAGTAATGACTTTAAACTCAAAACGGAACATGAGCGAGCCATGTATGCCTGGGCCGCGTCCGGTCGTGACCGGGTGTTAATTGCGGGTCATACCCACCATCCGGTGTGGGAAGGTTTATCGTACCAACAAGCCCTGGCCCGGAAAAGAGCTGAAGGTTTGGAGCACAATTCAGACGTGGCGTGGATCGAGGAGCAGATTGGAGGTCGGATCGAATTACCTGGAGAAAAGCCCTGCTATTTCAATACAGGGTGTTGTTGCTTTAGTGACGGTTCAATTACCGCAATTGAGATAGAAGCGGGCGAGATTCGACTGGTCCGTTGGGAAAACCCTGACCAACCAACTCGCACGTCACTATTTACGGCCAGGTTGGCGGATATCCTCAGAGCAGTTGCGGCATCTTAGCCTGTTCTCGATTTGCTTTGCTACTCTCAACAATTGCTCACCCCCGCACCTTCAAAATGATCTTGCCAATATTCCTATTCTCCGCCATGTGCTGGTGAGCTTCGTCAACCTGCTCAATCGGATACACCGAATCAATGATCGGTTGAATCGTGCCAGCCAGCAACAGCGGCCAAAATCGCTCCATAAATCGCTCTTTAATCTCCACCTTCTCGGTCAGCGAACGACTGCGCAGCACCGACCCAATCATTCGCAGGCGACGCCCCATTAAAGCGCCCAGATTGATCTCGGTTTTCCCGCCGCTAAGCATCGAGATAAAAACGAGCCGCCCGCGTAATTTCAGCAAGCGCAGATTGCGCTCCAGGTAGGCCGCGCCAACCATGTCCAGAATCACGTCCACCCCCTGACCGTCGGTGTGGGCCTGGATACGCTCGGCAAAATCCTCTTTTTTGTAATTGATGGCCAACGCTGCCCCCAACTCGACGCAACGAGCCGTTTTCTCGTCCGTACCGGCAGTGACGAAAACAGGACAACCCGCCTCCCGGGCCAGTTGGATAGCGGCCGTGCCCACCCCACTGGCCCCACCATGGACCAACACCGTTTCTCCGGGTTGCAAACCGGCCTCCATAAACAGGTTGACAAAGGCCGTGTAGAAGACTTCGGGCACGGCGGCCGCTTGCTCATCGCTCCAATCATCAGGGATGGGCATTAGCATTTGGGGAGGCACGTTGATCTGCTCGGCATAGCCACCGCCCGGCAGCAAGGCGCACACCCGGTCCCCAACCTGCCAGCCGCTGACGTTGGCGCCCAGGGCAGCAATCCGGCCGGCCATCTCCAACCCCAAAATATCCGATGCGCCGGGTGGCGGCGGATAATTGCCCGCTCGCTGCATCAGGTCCGCCCGGTTGAGGGCGGCGGCGTGGATGTCAACCAGCACTTCATCGGCGGTGTAAGTCGGGTTCGGTACTTCTTCCCAGACCAAGGGATTATTTTCTTGATCGATTTGAACAGTGATTGCTTTCATAATCTCCCCCTTGAAAATTGTCAACCTATGCAATATTCCGCTCAACAATGTCGCGCAAGTAGGCATCTTGCAAAAATTCATTCAAGTTCTTGCTCTGGAGTGGCTCTAATCGCTGCAAGCGTTCGTTCAGTTCGTCTAAACGCCGCTCGATACCGCTGAACTCCGGCTTCATACCGGCCTCCTTTCAGGATGTCATGTCGTTGGGTGCGCAGAATCGGCAGGTAATCGCCATACCGGCTCAGTATTTGGGCCTCGATTTCAACCCGGATGGCTAGAGTACGTTGATATATTACCTGTCCCTGGGTAATGACAGCATAGGCCAATTCTACGGGCGCCCGGTTAAGAAATATAATATCCACCTGCTCTGTTTTCAGAATTTTAGCCAGATCGTGGCTTAAACGGTAGCGCATCTCGGCAGAAGGAGAACGCACTAAAATCCCAAAGTCATAATCGCTGATTGGCCCAGGTTTGCCGGTTGCTTGTGAGCCAAAGATGTAGGCCAGGAGCACTTCAGAAGTTTTAGATAGATAATCCCGTACAGGTAATATTCTTTCAGACACATTTCTTTTCATAGGAATTTTCACAACCTCATTATAGACAACGAAAAAATGTTGTCCACTTTGGCCTAGTATCCTCAAACTTGACGTAATCTACCTAACTACATATAGTATGCCCATTATGCCCACCTTTCAAACCGTCCACAACCGAGACGAGTGGGACCAGGCTCTGCTCGGCCTGCCCTTTGCCCACGCCCTGCAAAGCTGGGATTGGGGTGACTTTAAGAGTCGCTGGGGCTGGACGGTGCAGCGATTGTTGTGGACCGAGGCTGGCCGGTCTGTCGCAGCGGCCCAGGTTTTACAACGTCCCCTTCCCTATACCCCCTGGTGCTTCCTTTACGTCGCCAAGGGGCCGGCCCTGAATTACGCCGATACCGGCCTGGCCGGGCAGATTCTGGCCGATTTGGAAAGTTACGCCCAACAAGCCCGGGCGCTCTTCATCAAGATAGACCCGGACGTCCCCCGCCAATACGGCGAGCCGTCAGCCAGTCAGCCTCCTGAACCCTGTGGCCAGGCGATGCTCAAGCTGCTGGCTGAACGGGGGTGGCGTTTTTCGCCGGAACAGATTCAATTTCGTAACACCATTATCATTAACCTGACCCCGGACCTGGAAGATTTACTGGCCGTCATGAAAAGCAAATGGCGTTACAACATCCGCCTGGCCAAACGTAAAGGGGTGACCACCCGGCCGGGTACCCCGACCGACATCGCTACCTTTTATCGCATGTACGCCGAAACGGCCAGCCGAGACGGCTTTCTCATTCGCCCGGAGGCATATTATCGGGATGTGTGGCAGCGGTTTCTGGAAACGGGCCAGGCAGAGATGCTGCTGGCCACTGTGGGGGATGAAATCGTGGGCGGGTTAATATTGTTTGTTTTTGGTCAAACGGCCTGGTATATGTATGGTGCCTCTACCGAACAATACCGGCAACTTATGCCCAATCACGCTTTGCAGTGGGCCGCCATTGGCCGGGCCAAAGAACGTGGCTGCATCCGTTACGATATGTGGGGCGCTCCGGATACTTTTGACGAGTCGGACCGCCTGTGGGGCGTCTATCGCTTCAAGCGAGGTTTGGGGGGACAGGTGGTTCAGGGCTTAGGAGCGTTTGATTATCCGGTTCACCCCTTCTTATATTGGGCTTTCACCGTGGCCATGCCCCAAACACGCTCCCTCCTGCGACAGTTAAAGCGGTCAAACCGCAATCAAATGCGTCAAGCGTAGATCGTAGAGCGTAGAGCATGGAGCGAAAAAATTACTTCACGCAATACGCAACACGCCACACGTCACACGTCACACAGCTATAATCCTCGCGAACAAGACAAATCTTGGCAACTACCCCCGTCTACAACGGACAAAAAACTTGACTCTTACGGGTCTGTGTGTAAGATACAAAGTCGCTATTTGTTATAGATGGTATCCTTTTTGGGAAGGAAGGATGCGCAGTGGGTCCAAATTTGCTCGGCCTGGAGTGACAAATCCGGGCCAAAACGGGGATTTGGCAACACTTGCACCGGAGCGCAAGTGCAGGTGTCCCCTTAGAGCAAAAATTGGATCTACTGATGCGGTTTAGTTTTAATTTGACAGCAAAAAGGTTGTCGCTGCCTGGTCTATTGCTGTGGGAGAAACATCGTGACGAAGTTGGGTGAGGTGCTCAAAGCTGCCCGCGAGGAGCAGGGGCTGACGTTGGAGGAGGTGGAAACGGCCATCCACATTCGACAGTACCTTTTGGCAGCCCTGGAAGAAAATAACTTTGACCTATTTCCTTCGCCGGTGATCACTCGGGGGCTGATTCGCAATTATGCTAAATATCTTAATGTGGATCCTATCCAAGCGCTGACTCTATATGATGGAAACGGCATTGTGCCGATCAAAGGTCAACGCTTAACGCCTGACGGTATCGAGTTTATGAATCTCTCGATGGCCCCTCGTCCCCTGGTCAACTGGGATTTCGTTATTGCCGGCGTACTTTTTCTACTGGTCATCGGCGGCTTGGGCTATCTGACTTACGGGGCGGTCATCCGGCCAGGTGTGACCCCGACTCCCACCAAAACGCCCCAGGCCCGCGCCCTTAGCGAAGACTCGGCCTTGCTCCTGCCGACGGTCACGCCTCGCCCCACCGACACACCTACCCCCCTGCCACCCACGGATACCCCCACTCCGATTATCTACGGGGGGGTGAACGTGGAATTGGTCATCCAGCAAGCCTCCTGGATCCAGATCCTGACGGATGATGTGATGGTCTTTGAGGGCATTCTGCAACCCGGTGAGCGGCGTAGCTGGATCGGTGAACGTCGCGTCGCCATCCGGGCCGGGAATGCCGGCGGGGTGGAAGTTATCGTCAACGGGATTAGCCGGGGACTCATGGGAGCCGAAGGCCAGGTTGTCGACCAGATATGGGAAAAAGTGGACGATCCTTCAGTATTGACTCCGCAGGCCGGCCAAACTGATGAGGCTGGGGCAACTAATTCCGTACTTCCGACTGAAACCCCCACCCCGATACCCACTGAAGGCGAAGCGCCACTTCCTCTGGAGTCTGCGCCAGAACCTGCTCCGACAGACGAACAACCCGCCGAAGGTGAAGCACCTTCGCAATAGGCTGAAACGTCTCAGCCTGAGCAGAACTGAAACATCGATAAAAAAAGCGACTCACTGGAGTCGCTTTTTGCCGAAGTCAGACTTCGGCTTTAAAAATTGCCCAAGGATCGGTGGGAACGGCCAACCCCTGGGCGAAAGAAGGAAGGAGATGCGCGAGGTGCTCGCTATTTGTTACTCTCAGTATATAGTTAATCCTATCTTTTTACATCAGCCAACAAGCGACTCTTTTGGCTAAATTAACTGCGCAGCATTGCCTACGCCATTTGGCGTAGGGTAAACGTAGGGTAAGTATTGACGAAAAAGAACGTGTGTGCTAAGATTGATTTCATGAACGGATACAGTTGATGGAGATATGAATGGCCCGAAAAGGTGATCATTTTCCCGTTTGGATGCGAGTCAATGCCTGGCGCGAAATTTTTACCCGCATTTTTCAGCACGTAGAAACCAAAGTTAATGTTTATCCAGAGTGGTTGATCAATCCGGCCACTCGTCGCCGCCTCAAACTGGACATATTTTGCCCAGAGATTGGCGTGGCTGTTCGTTTTGAAGGGTTACAGGGCAAGCAACGCCGGCAGCGCCCCAGTTTGGAAGAAGAAATCCAACAACGGGCTCGCGATAATGCTCGCGTGGAGATGTGCCAGGCCCACGGGATTAATCTCATCGTCATCGATGCGGCGGCGGACAGCCCCAAAACTGTATTTCAAACCATAGACCGGATGCTGAGTCGGGCCGGGCGACGAGTCAAGGATATCGAGTTAGCACAAAAAATGGCTCAAGCCCGGGCGATTGCGGCCACCCTCTCTCGCCGGATAGAGTACTCTAAGAACTTAAAGCTCTATGCCGAATTGTGGGAAGATCGACAATATCAGGTCCCTGAGCCAATTCAAACCCCTACCCCGGCCAATGGCTCTGTTTCTTTTACTGTCGGGATGGAAGTGGAACACATCACCTTCGGCCCTGGAGTGGTTTTGGCTATAACCCCCAGTGGCGACGATACGCTATTGACGGTTGACTTTGTTACCGCTGGCCAAAAAACGTTAGCCGCCAGTCTGGTTAGTGACAAATTGCTACCACGATAAGCCATTATTGACACGCCTACGCCTCGGCATTATAATTTTGGGTACTCACCTGGTTCCAGACTGATGTTACTTACAAAACATCCATATAAGATTCCAATGTTGGGGCCTTACTTTGTGTTTACTAAGATAACCTCGCAATAAAATTGCCCCCTGTTTTCAGGGGGTTTTTTTACCTTCTAATTCAGGATGGAGTTATGTGGCAGACATACTACACGCCTCGCTCTCTTGATGAGACGCTACAACTTTTAGCCGAATACCGAGAACAGGCCCAGCTCGTGGCCGGAGGTACTGATTTAATTGTGGAAATCGAGCGTGGTCTCCGGTCACCCAAAGTAATTATAGATATTACCCGCATTCCCAACCTGGATACTATTACCTTAGATGAGGCAGGACATATTCATCTAGGACCGTTGGTTACTCATAATCAAGTAGTTGGCTCGGCACTTTGCATGGAACAAGCCTTTCCCCTGGCCAAGGCTTGCTGGGAAGTGGGCGCGCCACAAATTCGTAACCGGGGCACAATCGCCGGCAATCTGGTGACAGCCTCTCCAGCGAATGATACGATTACCCCGCTTTGGGCCTTGGGGACTTCGGTTACCTTGCAGAGCATACGGGACCGTCGGACCCTATCGTTTAAAGAATTCTTCCTGGATGTGCGCCGGACGGCGCTTGAACCCGATGAAATGCTGGTGGATATTTCCTTCCCCACGATAGCCAGTCAGCAAGTGGGTACATTTCTAAAATTGGGTTTGCGCCGGGCCCAGGCGATTTCTGTCGTTAATGTGGCCGTTATCTTGACCATGCTGGCTGATACGGTCACCCAGGCTCGCATTACCCTGGGCAGTGTGGCCCCAACCATTATCCGGGCCCAAGATGCCGAACGCTTCCTGACAGGCAAAATATTAACCCACGACGTGATGGCTCATGCCGGGGCGCTGGCCGCCCAAACCATCACCCCCATCAGTGATGTGCGTGGCTCGGCTGAATACCGGCGCTACATGACCGAAACGCTGACCCGGCATGCCCTGCAATCACTGGCTGAAGGCACCGAGCGTGACACGATGCCGCCCAAGGCGATTATGCTCTGGGGTAAAACCGATGGTCATTTCCAGACGCAGTCCAATGATCAGACCGCTGTCCACACTGAAACAGGCGATGAACCCATTGTGACCACTATTAATGGCCAAACCAAAACGATTCACGGTGCGAATGATAAAACCCTGTTGCGGATGCTTAGAGAGAATGCCTACCTGGTGGGGACTAAAGAGGGGTGCGCCGAAGGGGAATGTGGTGCTTGCACCGTCTTCCTGGATGGCATTGCCGTTATGAGTTGTATGGTACCCGCTCCCCGCGCCCATAGCAGTCAAATCGTCACCATCGAAGGGTTAGCCAGGGATGATACCTTACACCCGGTTCAAGAGGCTTTTATCGATGAAGGGGCGGTACAATGTGGCTACTGCACTCCTGGCTTTATTATGAGTGGGGTATCGCTGCTGGAAGAACGGCAACGTCCCACCCGCGACGAAATTAAACAAGCAATCACGGGAAACCTGTGTCGCTGTACTGGTTACTATAAAATTTTACAGGCCCTGGAGAAAGCCGCTGAAGATTAGTCTTTTTTCTAAACAGGTATAAAGCAGGACACAACCTATGGCTTATAAAACTATTGGAAAATCGGTAAAACGCGTCGATGCCTTCGGTAAAGTCACCGGCCAAACCCTTTACCCCGGTGACCGTCATTATGAGGATGAACTGTGGTTAAAGGTTCTCTTTGCCCGGCGACCACACGCCCGTGTGGTCAGTATTGACACCAGTGAAGCCGAAGCCCTCCCCGGGGTTCTGGGTGTACTCACGGCCAAAGATGTCCCTATTAATCAATACGGCCTGCAAGTGCTGGATCAGCCGGTATTGTGTGGCCCCGGTTCAAATAAAAAGGGAGGCGATATTGTCCGCTTTGTCGGCGACCAAATCGCTGTGGTTATTGCCGAAAATGAAAAGATTGCCACCAAAGCCCGCGACCTGATCAAAGTGACCTATGAGGACCTACCGATTGTCGATGATCCTGAATTTGCTATGTCGGGGCAAGCCCCTCAACTTCATCCCCACGTGCTGAATAATATCGCCGATTATAGACGTATTCGCAAAGGTGATCCAGAGGCAGCCTGGAACAGGTGCGATGTGATTATCGAGGGTGTCTATCGCACCCCTTTTCAAGAGCATGCCTACCTGCAGCCGGAAGCGGGCACAGCCTATATGGATGACCAGGGACGCATTACTGTGCATTGTGCCGGCCAATGGACCTGGGCAGACCAGCAACAGATTGCCCAGGCCCTGGATTTACCCCCCGACAAAATTCGGGTGGTTTACGACGCCGTTGGGGGAACCTTCGGTGGGCGGGAGGACATGAGTGTGCAGATTATTCTGGCTCTGGTCGTGCTGCGCATGTATGAGCGCTATAAAAATCGGCGTCCGGTAAAAATTATTTGGAACCGTGAGGAGTCCATTATTGGCCATTGCAAACGCCATCCTATGATCATAAAATGTAAATGGGGGGCTAAATCTGATGGTACGCTCATCGCTGCTGAAGTAGAAATCATCAGCGATGCCGGGGCTTATATGTACACCAGTAATAAGGTCTTGGGCAACACGGTCCTGACTGCCACCGGTCCTTATGAATTTCCTAACGTCAAAGTGGATGCCTATGCCGTCTACACCAACAACCTGGTCAACGGGGCTTTTCGAGGCTTTGGTGCTCCCCAGGCCCACTTCGCGGCCGAGATGCAGATGAACAAGTTAGCCGAAAAACTGGGCAAAGATCCGGTTGAGCTTCGCTTGAAAAACGTTTTAACTGAGGATAACCTCTTATCGGTGGGTACTACCATACCCGGTGGCGTTAGCCTGGAGCAGGTCATTCGTCAGACGGCCTGGAAATCAAACTGGATCTATCATGGCCAACGGGGTGAGAATGATCCTGACTATCCAGAGGAGTTGCCCCGGTTCGTCAGTGGGCGAGCCTTTGCCGTTGGCTTTAAAAATATTGGCTTTAGCTTTGGTTACCAGGAAAATAGCTGGGCCGAGGTGGAGTTGCGCGGTGGTGGTGACATTGAAGAAGCCATTGTCCGCCTGGCCGGGGCGGACGTGGGGCAGGGCCACCATACCGTGATGGCCCAAATTGCTGCTGAAACACTTGACCTTGACCTGGAGAAAATTAAACTGGAGGTCTCTGATACAGCCTTTACCGAAAGCTCCGGGAGTGCCAGCGCCTCACGCCTGACCTTTATGGCCGGTAACGCGGTTAAAGAGGCGGCCGAATTTGCCCTGCACAAATGGCATGCCGAAGAGCGTCCAGTCGTCGCCGAAGCGACCTGGTTAGCCCCTAAAACCACCCCCCTTGACCCCCAAACCGGCTACGGTGTACCCAATTTTGCCTACGGGTACGTGGCCCAACTGGCCGAAGTGACTGTTGATACTGAAACCGGCTTTATTACCGTTAATCGGGTGGTGTGTGCCGACGATGTCGGCCAGGCCATCAATCCAGATCAGATTGTCGGCCAGATCGAAGGGGCCATTGTGCAGGCCCACGGCTACGTCGTTTTAGAAGATTTCCGCGTGGAAAAAGGTCAAATCCTGACCCCCCACTTTAGCACCTATCTCATCCCTGGGGTGTATGATATCCCCCAGCGGGTCGAGTCGATCATCGTTGAGGATCCGCATCCCGACGGCCCTTATGGCGTGCGGGGTATGGCCGAGATGCCCTATCTGCCCTATGCAGCGGTCATTGCCTCGGCTGTGTTTGATGCCATTGGCATCTGGTTTGATAAATTCCCTCTTACCCCGGAGCGAGTATTACGGGGTCTGGGCAAAGTGAGAAGCAGAATATAAGAATCCCTGACCGAGGTCAATCTCCGCTCCAGCCGCCACCGGGCCACCGCCGAATATCGGGCCGACAGGCAGAAAATAACTGGTTGGGTCATGCTTAGGTCACTTTCACTTTGAGTGTAAAAAGCCGGTAGTAGGTGAGAAATAACACACTAAAACCTGTACCCAGATACATAAGCTTTATGATTGCCAGGGGGCTATCGGTACCGGCCATTAAACCATGTACCAGGGTCAGCACATAAGCCCCAAAAGTGAGGTAGTGTAAGGTACGCCACGTTTTTTGACCAATCTGCTTGCGAAGATAGAAACTGCCGGTCATGGCTACACTGAGATAAAAACCAATTGTGCCCAGACCTGTCCACAAGGGTTCATAAGGGGCGATAAAAGGAACTGCCAGGTGAAAGATATTGAAATCAATGTATGCATCCCCCAACAAGACAACTGCATGCAGGCTGGCAAAGACAATGGTCAGAATGGATAAGAATTCGTGCAGACCATAGGCAATCGGCGCAGGGATCAAACCGCTGGTCACTTTGGTACTCAGGGTGAGCCCCCACATTGTCGAAAGCCACAACAGTAGATAGGCCACAATCCCCCCCACGCGAGCCATATACCAAAAGGCCGAGGTCTGACCAGTCAGCGGCAAGCCCATTAATTGGGCCTCATAGCTCAAATAGTCTCTTAAAGGCATCGGAATAATGGTCACCACATTGGCACTTAAAATGGCCAGCAGGCTATGGTTAGGGTTAGCCTGATAATCAAGCCAGAGCCAGAGGCTAATCAGGGCGATCACCCCGCCCAAAAGTGTGCCAAAACCAACCAGTATCGTATCAAGTAAGGTTTTCAAATTCGATTGTGCTGAAACTTTGAGTTGCGTTGCCATTGAGTTCTCCTAATTGTAAAAAGATAATTTCATTCAGTCTCACTGACTATTCTCTGCTTGGCCCTCTTTGCCTCCTGTTCCACATTTTACTTACGGCTACGATCCACCACTGTGATTACCCCCACCACCTCCAACAGGAACAGACTGGGGGGGTGGTGGCCCATATGCGTCAACTTAATTTTTTATCCAGCAGGGCCAGGCGACAAGCCAACAAGTAGTCCGGCAAAGCGACGGGTAGCGTCAGCAAGTTGCAAAGGACGTTTGCGGCGGGAA
>DAOUMU010000302.1:0-10984 GCA_034409055.1 Anaerolineae bacterium | reverse complement strand
GGACAGCCACCTAAAGCGCGAGGCTGAAGCCGTCGCGCTAAAAGAGCAAAGCCCTGACGGGCTAAAATGCTCAAAAAACCGGCTGTTTTAGGGCGCTTTAGCGTCCTCATTGCCCTGTGGGTTGCTCTCTCAGCCCGATGCTTTAGCGTCGGGTTTACTTGTCACCGGGCTCTTCATCGCCGAGCAAATCATCAAACTCCGCCGCAATCGCCGCCCTGGCATCATCGGTTGTGGTAGACGGTTGGATGGGTGGGCCAAGTAGAGGGGCCAGGGTCGCCGCGATCTGCTTGGTATAAAACCAGACCGTGCCCGGCTTACCGGTTGTGGCAAAAACAACGGCCAGCAAAAACTCACCATTGATATCATAGGCATAGATATTATAGTTACTGCCCTCATGGTAGCTAGATTTAAAGACCGACGTATTGTCGCCCAGCAGACAAGCCAACTCAATGACTGCCAGAAAATTGGCGGCCACAAATGAGGCCAATCTGGCAACCCTGGCCCGGTCAGCCGGCCCCACCACCTGGAGGGGACGCCCCTCTGAATTGAGCAACAACACGTAATGAGCCCCGGTTTTGCTATGCAACGTTTTGAGATGCTCATATATGGCCGGGTCCAAAGCTGGCGACTCAATATACTCTGCATTTGCCGCCTGGTTGGTCTGGGTGACGATACGCTCCACTATGGTCAGAATCTCGGGGACGGTGAAAGGCTTGCCCAGATAGCCACCAACTTGCATATCCTCAGCTCTTTCGCGCAGTTGGGCGGTGTCATAGGCCGTCATTAGCACCACCTGCGTCTCCGGAGAAATTCGGCGTACCTCGTCGACTAACTGTAACCCCGTCATCCCCGGCATCATATAATCGGTTATCACCAGATCAAACTTCTTTTGCTGAATCTGTTCCAGAGCAGTCCCCCCGTCCATGGCTGTGGTCACTTCATAATCCGGTCCCAACCGTTTCACACTGTGCGTTAACAGAAAAAGGAGATCCTTAGCATCATCGACAATCAGAACATGCTTTTTGGTCATTAGTAGGCATCCTATGATTCACTACCCAACACGGGGAGAGAAATCCAGGTTTTTTGTCGTCTGAACCAAGCTAATCGTTGCTTTTTGAGCGTTCTGGAGCACCAAAAATTCCTTAGTAAGCGAAAAACTGTAGTGGTTCAGAATTAGTTGCAGTTCAACCCGGCCCCCCTAACCCCCCAGGAACTTTGGCGCTTTTCACCCCCCTTTGGGGGGCCGGGGGGGCTTTTTTCGACTGCAACATTTTATGAACCACTACATTAGTAAGCGAAAAACCTGGTTTCTGATTTCCAATGTCGGGTAATGAATCCTACGATATAAATGGTAAGGTGCGGTACTCGTCTTCTTATATTAAGCATACCGCAAATAAACAAGCTTCTCAATAAGGCAATGGTACGAATTTATAGGGAGGCATTATACCATGAAGTCGTACTTTAGATAATTGCTGGGCTTATGGGTCAATGGTACAATTCGATTTTAGGCACTTACCCGGTGGGGTTAGACCTTTGGTAGACAACAGCCTCCAACTAAAAGCCAAACAATCGCAGTTGCGTTACGCGCTAAGCCTGCTGCTGATTTACTCAAGCTTGGCTATTCTCTTAACCTGGCCGACGGTTACCCATCTAACCACGCACCTACCCGGCGATGGGGGTGATGATCCAGCCATTGCCTGGAATCTGTGGTGGGTCAAATATGCCCTGCTGAATGAAGGCCAGAATCCCTTTCAAACGGGCTTTTTGTTCTATCCCATAGGGCTTAACCTGGCCTTTTACACGCTGACGGTATTGAATGCCCTCACTGCCTTGCCGCTCACCTTGAATTTGGGCGTCGTCACGGCCAGCAACCTGCATATGTTCTTTACTTTTGTCGCCGGTGGGTACGGCACATTTTTATTGACCAGATACGTGCTGGCAACGACCAACGACCGACGACCAACGACCGATACACACAGAACTGGGGGGGGCAGCCTGGTCTGGATGAGCGCGGCCATTGCCGGGGGGTTCTACGTCTTTGCCAGCAGTAAGCTCTTCTACGTGGCCCTGGGCCAATTTAATATTGCCAGCAATCATTGGATTCCCTTTGCCGTCCTGTATACGCTGCGTACCCGGCACAACCCGGGTCACCTCAAAAATCCACTTCTGGCCGGCCTGTTTTTGACCATGCAAGCCTGGGCCGAAATGACTTACGCCTCTTTCCTCCTGGTTTTTATCGGCCTGTATTGGCTCTTTTGGATTTTGGATTCAGGACTTCGAACCCTTCGCCAGCAAGTTGGCCTCATTCGCCCACCTGTGCCCGGTAGGGTATTCGCCCACCTGTGCCCGGTAGGGTATTCGCTCATTCGCTCATTCGCCTATTCCCTTCCGCCTCATCTACAAGCTGCCGTCCTCATGGGGCTAATTTTCCTCACCGGCATCAGTCCCATCCTGGCCCAAATGCTACCCGATATGCGGGTCGAGGGAGATTTTTTGGTTGAAGGCGGTGGTTTTGCCGACGTTTTCAGCGCCGATCTACTGGGCTTCGTCATTCCAACGATGCACCATCCCCTGCTGGGGCATCTCATTACCCAAACCAACATCGTCGCCTTTGACAAGGGGCAACATATCTATATTGGCTTCATTTTGCTGGGCTTGATGCTCGTCGGTTTCCGGGCCGGCTATCGTTACCCGCAGATACGCTTTTGGGGGGTGGCAACGGTTGTGTTTGCCCTCCTTTGCCTCGGCCCCCTGATCACGATTAACGGCCATGTCACCCCTATTGAGGGCCCCTTCATTATTTTGCAGAGCCTGCCCTTTTTCAAGGGTAATCGCTACCCCAGCCGGTATAGTGTCATGCTGCTGTTAAGTTTAAGCGTGCTGGCCGGCTTCGGACTGGCCCAAATAGGATATTGGTTTGATAAAAAGCAAAAATTACGCAATACACAATACGCAGTACGAGTGACGTGGGTAAAACCCTATCTGATCCTGACCATCATTTCTCTCTTTTTCTTGTTCGAACACCTCTCCCTCCCCCTGCCCCAATCCGATATGCGCGTTCCCCCGCCTTACCAAATTATCGCTGCCGACCCGGACGATTTTACCGTATTGGATATCCCCTTTGCCTGGCGCAACGGCTTTCGAATCACCGGGACCCTGACTACCCAATTCATGTTCGGCCAATTTTACCAGACCGTTCATCAAAAAAGATTATTACAGGGTAATACCAGCCGTAATCCTGAGTTCAAGTTCCAATATTTCACCAATGCCCCCCTCCTCAATTCACTGCTGGCCCTGGAAACGGGCAAAACCCTCCCCCCGGAGCGATGGCAGGCTGACCGGGCCATCGCCGCCGAGGTGCTGCACTTTTTCAATATCAAATACATTGTGGTCCGGCCCGATGAGACCGGTAAGTCTATCGTCACCCCCCAGGCCACTATCCCCTACATTGAGGCTGTTTTTCCCGTGGAAAAAATTCACGATGAGGCCACCATCAAAATCTACCGTCTCCAAGACACTCTCAAGCAGGAGGGCGAATTTCGATCTGAACTCCTGATCAATACCGATACGCCCCTGGCCCCGCTTTACTTTGGCGAAGGCTGGGGTCTCCTGAGCCCCCAGCAGCCTATTGCGGCCCAGCGCCGGGCAGTCCGCTTGCTATTGCCATTGACCGGTGGCCCCCAGCGTGTCACCTTGCAGATGGGCCTGCCGGATATCTACCGGGCCCCGTCCCAATCGGTATCTCTTGAACTGAACGGCTGGCAATCGCTCTGGCAGCCTATGGGCCAGGCCTGGCAAGAATATACCTTTGAGGTACCAGCCGAGGCCACTCGCTCCGGCCTGAATGACCTGCGTCTACATTTTGCCAGGGTGACTCCTTTACCCCCGCTTGACGAGCACCCTTCCTTTACCGGAGAGATAACGGTGCTCAGCGCGGGGAAAGAGATTGGGGATTTCGGTCATATCTTGGTCAACGGTCACGAGGTTTCTCCCAATCAGCGCGGCTACAATGTGGCCATGATCCGGTTTGAAGACGATGGGGAAACCAGCCTCCGGGTGGCTAACTTTGATACCCATCTCGATCCGGCGGCCTCAAAGGCGCTGCTTGATTTTTTCGCCACCGTCCCGCCCGATACCCTGATCGCTGTTGCCGCCGCCGATGAAGCCAGTCTCAATCTGAGTGAAGCAGCCGTGCTGGCCTTGCAGTCCATTGGCGCAGCCGGTGACCTGCGGGATTGTTTCCGGTGCAGTCACGCCCTTATCGGTCAACCCGGCCAAACCGCTGGCATGGCCTTGGAGGCATTAGACTCCCTCCGTCCGGTCGGCCTGACCACGGGCCTGGGCCTGACCGAGCCAACCGTCGCCGCAATGGTCGATTGGATCCGGGTCGAGGCGATTGAGGAGTAACTGAAATGCTCCCCTAACCTGCGGTAGGGTGGCTTGATAGTGGCAATTCTGGTATAATGAGGTAAGAGAGTTACAGAATTTAAATGCTCCCAAAACTGTATCGTCCGCGTGTTACGTGTTGCGTGTTGCGTGAGGGTTTTCGGCCAAATTTAACACGCAGCACGATTTTGGGAGCATTACCCGTACCGGACACAGGTATTTTTCTGGAACTGCCTAAGGCAAACGTTCAGCCACAGACTAGGGTGTGTTGACATTTCGGATTATGTCATTCTGAGCAACCAAAGGGAGCGAAGAATCTCCTATATCGCCTTGAATTTGTCCTCGTTGCCGGAGATTCCTCGTCGCTGCGCTCCTCGGAATGACATTTTTGGACAAATGTCAACAGAACCTAGCAACAGTTAACTTTTAGCTTCTCCCGTCAATAGTCCATCGTCGGTTGCTCCTTATCAATCCCCTGACAACGGACTACTGACAACAGACAATCATATAAATAACTGGCCCCTACCAGACTGGAGCATTGTCAAATGGATACAAAACTGATCAAATATCTCCAAAAATTACCCCTGTTCAAAACAAAAAAGGCCCCGTCTCAGCTATCAAGGAGAGAGACTGAACTGATCAAATATCTGCAAAAGTTGTCCTTGCTTAAGGGCACCCCGGAAGATGTGTTAATCAACGTAGCCGGCCAGATCACTGCCCGTGACCTGGCCAAAGGAGACATTCTGGTACGCCAGGGTGAACCCAGCGAATCGCTCTTTATTATTCGCAAGGGGTGGGTCAAGATTGTGGCCGAAGGTACCGGCGATGAAGAAGTCGTACTCAATCAATGCGGGCCCGGTCAGGTTATTGGCGAAATGTCCCTCCTGGATCAAAAACCCCGCTCAAACACGATAGTGGCTATTAGCCCGGCCAATGTGCTCGAGATTAAATACGAGACCGTAATGGAAACGCTGCATGTATATCCCAAACTGGCCTTGTCTTTTCTACGCAACATGTCCGACCGGCTGCGCTTCGCCAATACCTACATCGAAGAGACCATCGTCTGGTCCCAGCATATCGCTACCGGTGACTACGACTTTGTTCAGAAACAGGTGGAAGAAACCCAATCCACCATTGTCGATGTCAGCCTATCTTACCAGGCCCGGGCCAGTGCCTTCCTGTCGGCCTTCTTTAAAATGATCGAAGGGGTGAAAAAGCGAGAAGAGAGCTTGAAGCAGCAAGTCCAAGAACTGACCATTCAAATCGACGAAGTGAAACGCCAAAAGGCCGTCAAAGAACTGACCGAAACCGAGTTCTTTGAAAACCTGCAAGCCACCGCCCAAAAAATGCGTGAGGAGCGGGACACGAAAGTGAAAAAGCAGGATGAGGGGGGACAGGCCAAAACTGAATAACCTCTCATGCCCACTTTACTTGCTCTGTCCCAATTCAAAATTCAAAACTTAAAACTCAGTATTCCCTCCCTCCTCCTCGCCCTCCTCATCACCACCTACGCCGCCTACTTCTCCTGGTACACCATCAACCGCCACAACACCCTCAACTCCTACGCGGCCGACCTCTCCCTGATCGACCAACCTATGTGGAACACGGTGCGTGGTCCCGGCGGCTTTATGGAGCTGACCTGGGACGGGCAACAGCAACCGCGCCTGGCCGAGCATTTCGAGCCGATCCTGATTCCCCTGGCCCTGCTCTTTTTGCTGTGGGACGAAGTCCGTATCCTCTTGATCGCCCAATCCCTGGCCCTGGCCTTGGGTGCATTACCCGTGTACTGGATCGCTCGATATCAATTAACAATCTCCAATCCCACCTCCCCAATCCCACCTCCCCAATCCCCAATCCCCAGCCCCCAACCCCACCTCCCCTCCTGGGCTGCTTTGGCTTTTGCGGGCGTCTACCTCCTCTCCCCGCATCTGCAAGCGGCTAACATCGCCGATTTTCACGCCGATTCCTTTGTCGTCACCCCGCTCCTGTTTGCCTTCTGGTACGCGACCCAAAAGCGGTGGTCCTGGATGTGGGTTTGGGCCATTGTGGCCATGCTGACCAAAGAAACCCTGCCCACCTTGACCGCGATGTTGGGCCTGTGGCTACTGGGACGGGCCTATCTTCGAAATTTCTCCAAAATAACCCGGACCCCACCGGCTAAAGCCTCGACTCCGACCAAACACAGAAATGGGGTCGAGGCTTCAGCCGGAAAAACAACGGAGACAACGGTCAACGGTCAACGGCCTGCCCTGAGCCTGTCGAATGGGTCAACGGTCAGCCTTAGTCCAGAACTTCTGCATGGCCTGGGTCTTATACTCATCAGTACCGGTTGGTTTCTGATCGCCA
This sequence comes from Anaerolineae bacterium, assembly GCA_034409055.1. Taxonomy (GTDB): domain Bacteria; phylum Chloroflexota; class Anaerolineae; order 4572-78; family J111; genus DAOUMU01. Next base: position 4,252 of record DAOUMU010000302.1, on the reverse strand, counting down.
CCTTTCTCATCGTGGCCCCACTGGCCCGGCAATATTTTGGCACAGATGGACCGATTTACTTCGCCAATCGTTACAGCGGGGGGCTGGCCGGTTTGCCCCAATTGCTGGTAGATCCGGCCCGCTGGCAATACCTGTTCGGCCTGCTGGCGGCAGTTGGCTTCTTACCTTTACTGGCCCCGGAACTACTCATCCTGGGCTTGCCTGTCCTGGTGGCTAACCTGCTCAGTAACTTTCCCGGCCAATACTCGGGTGAGCAACATTACTCGGCGCCAATCGTCGTGGCCCTGATCATTGCCGCGATTTATGGCAGCCGTCGTTTGCTCGACAACATCCCTCCAGGCGAAAGGGATGGACAATCGTTCAGAATGATAGCCCTCATTACCACGGTGCTGTGGTTGCTGACCTGGTCCCTAAGCTACCATGCGCTTCGGGGCTGGACCCCTTTATCGACCCGGCTGGAAACCTACCGGCCCGGTCCGGCCACAATCCGCTTGCCCGATCTTATGGCCCAAATCCCGCCTGAGGCGACTGTTTCTGCCAGTGCGGCTATTCACCCCCACCTGGCCCATCGCCGGGTCATCTATAGCTTTCCCACCGTAGAGGACGCCGACTACATACTGGTCGATGTAACCGATATCCCGGGTGTGCATCCCAACGATGCCCAGGCCAAAATCCTGAGTATGCTCAGCGCCGATTGGCATCTCCTCCAGGCCAACCAGGGGCTCATTCTGGCCCAGAAATCTCCTGAGACCGCCCCATTCTCCATGCCTGCCTGTTCTTCTACGCTCCCCCTGCCTTGTGCCTTTTTCGATTTCACTCGCACGACGACCTCACCAACCTACCCTACTCCCCTGATCTTCAGAGAGGGGCACCTGCGCCTATTGGGTTATGACGTTCACGACGACCCGGATGATGGCGTCGTTTTCCGCTTCTACTGGCAAACCACCGGGGCGCTGCCCGAAAATCTCCATTTGTGGCCGCTGGTTTACGATGACCTGGGCCGGCTGTTGAGTGATCCCACCCAGGTGCCCATGATTGCTACGGTCTGGTATCCTCCGGCAGCCTGGCGCCCCGGCGAAACCGTCGTTACCGAAACGCTGCCCCAGCTTTTACCCGATACGTTTCACCTGGGCCTGGCCGTGGGGCCAGACAACAGTTTTGCCGATCCAGCCCGGCGTTTTCCCATTAGCAGCCATCCCGATCAGGTCAGCCTGTATCCGGGTTATTGGACCCAACTGGCTACCTTCCGGCGGCAGGGTCCCTATTTAATCCACCAGGCGGCCACTCCCAGCTTGCATCCATTGTCGGCCACAGATACCCGGTTCGGCCCGGCGATCCATTTGACCGGCTTTTGGTTTGATGACCGTCTCATCCGGGCCGGTGACACCCTACCGGTTCTGTTGCAATGGACCGCCACCCAACCACCCCGGACCGATTTCACTGTTTTTATCCACCTGCTGGCTCCAGACGGCAGGTTAGTGGCTCAAAGCGATGCCTATCCTACCTGGCTCACGCCTGCGCCCACCTCGCAATGGCCGCTCCACCGACCTATGCTCGACAGCCACTTCCTGAGCCTCCCCGACCATTTACCTCCGGCCACTTACACCTTACAACTTGGCCTCTATAATGCCCAAACCCTGGCCCGTCTCACCTTGCCCGACGGCAGTGACTCATTTCGCTTGGGACAGGTTGAGGTAAGATGATTGTTATGACATATGTGGTTATGAATTATGCCCTCATTATTCATTATTCATTGTTTACTAAGTCGGGGCAAAGTGAGGAGCGCATGAGGGACAACCAGCAGGTCGAGGGGTTGTGTACCAGGCCGGTCGAACTGCTGGCGAGCCAGGCTTTCGGCCAGGGCCAGGCCACTTTCCATATCCGGAGACGTATGCATATGGCAGGCACGGACCACGTCGGGATGCTGGGCCCCGACGACAATCACCGGATGTTGGGCCAAGACCTGGGCCAAAATGTAGGCTCGCTGAGCGCCGGCCGGGAAGCCGGTTCGGCGCAGGGTGGTCATGAGTTGGGCCGGTGACTCCGCCTGGGAGAGGATGTCGTAGAAACGTTGCTCGCCCGTGCCCTGGCCGGCCCCTTCCGGGATGGCGACAGGCAGCAGAATAGGCGCGCCGGGTAACAACGGGGTGTGATCGGCCAGGGCCAGGTAAGTGGCCGCCCGGCTGGCCTGGTAGAGGTTAACCGCCTTGGCCGCGCTGACTCCGGCTATAGCCAGATGAGCCGGACGTTCCACCGGCACTTCGTAGACCTGCCGGGCCTGGTTCACCACGAAGTCGTGTACGGCGGTTGGTTCACCGGCTGCCGCAGCCAGAATTTGCCCCGCCTCACTTAACATCACGTTGACCACGTAGGCCAGGCCAATACGCACCCCGGCCCGGCGCACAAACGCTTGAAAGGGGTTACCGTCAATCGCCCCGAGCCGGGTCCCCGGCTGGTCTAGCATCAGCGCGCTATGGCTGGCCTGGACGGTCGCCTCGCCCCCACAGCCGATGACCACCGTCTTGGCCCCCCCGGAGTAGCCCGCGTATTGGTGAGGCTCCACCACCCCGGTCGCCAACAACAAATCCGTTTCCAGGCAACGCCGGTTAACCACCACCGGCAAACCGTCGATCTTACCCAGATCAACCAACTCGGCTGCATCCAAAGCGTTGTGATTGACGACCTGAATTCGTCCGGCAATTTCCTCCCCCAGCTTGGCCAGGCACTCAGCTTCGGTCATCGGCCGGTGCAGCCCTGTGGCACAGAGCAAGGTGATATCGGATGGGGCCACCCCCAGGACAATAAGTTCTGCCAATAACCAGCCCACCAACAGCTCATCGGGACAGGCCCGGGTGGCATCGGTAAAGGCAATGGTCACCCGCATGCCGGGCTTGACCAGGGTTGATAAACGTTGCTGCCCGACGTAGGTCAGATCGTTTGCCAACGAGAAAGGGTCCGCCTGGCCTTCTTGCGGTGGTTTACTTGCGGCGATGTGAACACGTAGTTGATTGGAAATGGGAAATTCGATCATATAAACAAAAACCCCCGTATCCCAAAATGGGATAATATTATTGTATATCAGGGAAGATGATAACGCCAATAAAAATAGATTTCGAGGCAAGACCAATTGACCAATCGGATGGGGGTTTCGGAACAGATTTATATGAGTATGGTCAAGTATTGGCAGCCGGCCATTCGACGAAACAGCGAGGAGGCGATGACCCGGGCGGCTCGACATTACCTGAAGCAGCATCCAGAAGTGGAGTTCCTGATCCCATGCCTGCTTGAGCGGGGTGATCCCGATGGACGCAAGTTTGCCCTTGACCTGGCTAAACTGGCCGAGACCCCTGAACTGTTGGCCGTTCTGCGCAATTTCGCCTTGAGTCAACACGGGCCGGATGAGTCACGCCAGCGGGCGCTGCAAATTGTTTCAGAGGCGGGTGGCTTGTTGCCGGCTGGGCCGGTGCGGGTGTGGCTGCGCGGCGAATGGAAAGAGATTTTAACGATGGGTTTTGAGATTCACCACGAGCCTACTATAAAACATTCACCCCAGATCATGCGGCAGTTGCGCAGGCCAGGCAAAGCTAAAAAACCGGGCTGGCGAAAACGGCTGGGATTTTAGATTGACGATGTACGATTTTGGATTTACGATTAAAGAGCAAGCCCTCTCTACTCTGAAACCACCAGTGCCTCCGCCCCTGTCACCCGCAACAACTCGGCCGGGCTAAGCCGCAGCATCGCGTCGATCTCTCCCCCACCGCCAAAGATGACCGCCAAGTCGGTGATGGCCGGGTCGACAAAAGTGCGTAGTTTCTGCCGGTGACCAAAGGGTGGCATGCTGCCGACCACGTAGCCGGTGATTGCCAATGCCTGCTCGGTCCTGGCCAGTTTGATCTGCTTGCGACCTACACCCAGTCGAGCGGCCACTTTGCGCCGGTCCACCTTGTTCACTCCATTGTTAATGACCAACAACGGTTCCCCTTTGACCAGGAACACCAGCGATTTGATGATCTGCTCCGGTTCAACCCCCAAAGCGCGGGCCGCATCAGGTACGGTCGGGGTATGTTCGTCCATCGGCAAAATGGTGGCCTCGATCTGGTGCTGGTCGATGAACTGTTGCAGGTCGGCGCTGGTTAGAGGATGGGTTGGCATGGATTACTCCTGGTTGGTTAACTTTTTAGCTCGTTTGGGTTGATAGCTGGATAAGGAGTATCATCTCAATAATTTGGGGTAGGGTAGGGGCGGGGCAACA
>DAOUMU010000301.1:0-10855 GCA_034409055.1 Anaerolineae bacterium | reverse complement strand
GCGTGCAAGGTCATTCCTCAATTCCTCCAACTTCTATAATGGTGCCGCAAATTGTGCCTCATTTTGGAGTATTTGTCATATTGGCCTTGACCTGATTACTTAACATAAATTCGCCAACAGTATCTTGTTAATTGATAATTGTGAATCTCCTCCGGTTGTGATAAAATTCGTATTCCTATGTTCGTCAGTTACCTTTCGCCCCTGGCGCCAGCGGCCGTGTTGCTGCTGAGCGCTTTAATTTTGTCAATCATCCTGCCCCGGCTGCCGGCTCGTTGGCAAGCCCGGCCGGGTATCCAATCTTTTGGCCCGCCGGTTCTGGTTGGGTTGGCTGTTCTGGCGTTGTTCGGTATCCGTCTGACTATGGGCGAGAATGCCACCGGTGAAGGACTGGCGATGCTATCGGGGTGGAACTTTTCCACGGCCGAGTCGGCCGCTGCCTTGACCGTTCGGGCGGATGTGTTGAGTCTGGTCTTTCTTATTCTAACGCTTTTGATTTTATTACCCGTCACTCTGGCCAGGCCAACCTTAACCCCAGCCCTGACTGAAGAGACAAACGATAGAAGGGTAGCCGGTTGGTTGGTCCTGGGGGCAGGGGCCTGTGTCTTATTTGTAGCGGCCAACGGCCTGACCATCGGGTATGCGGTTTTGATCTTTGACCTCCTGACCGCCATCTATTGGCTGGGGCGCAGGCAGACCGGGCTGAGCGTGGCCCGTCTATTTTTGGGCATTTTGACTGCCACCGGGTTGGCCCTGGTCACCGTTAACACCGGGTCAGGCATTCTCCTGTTAGGTCTGGCCCTGTGGTTACGGTTGGGACTGTATCCCTTTATCGAGGCCACACTTCACGCCCGCTGGCAGGATTACGGGCGGCTGGTCTACCTGGTCTTGTCGCTGGTCGTGGGGTTTTACCTGGTCATCAGGAGCCTATCCCAACCGCTGCCGGGGGTGGTGCAGTGGTTCGTCCTGATGACCATGCTGCTAAACGGCCTGTTGACCTGGCTGACCGATCGGCGCGCTTCCTGGCTGACCCGGTTAACCCTGACCGAAGCCTGCCTGATCCTCCTGGTTGCGCCTTTGGCGAAAGGAGTGATGATCGCTTATGCCGTGGGGCTGATTTTGAGCCTGGTGGCCCTGTGGCTGACCCCGCGTCTGGGTAAGCCGCAACTGACCGAAAGGGGTTGGCCCTGGCCCTATCTACCGGCGGTCGGGGCCACCCTGACCCTGGCCGGTTTACCCTTTTCGCTGGGCTGGTTGGTGCGGAGTACGATTTACCAATCCCTCTTTCTTTCAGCCAGTACCACTCTCACCATCGTCGTCATCCTGGCCGAAGGGTTGGCCTTAAGCGGGCTGGTACGCTACTGGCTGATGTTGGGGCAAAGTGAGCCTGAGGATGGACGCTGGTCTGTGGCCGGGATCGTGACCATGGTTCCCTTTTTGATCCCCGGCCTGGGGCCATTTGTTCTGGCGGCGATTACCCAGACAGAATTACCCACAACCGACTTTGACCAGCCTCCTGGCGTATGGATCGCCATCACGATGACCGTTGCCGGTGCGGCCGGATTGGGTTATTTTAGACCCCAAATGCTGAACCGGCTGAAAGTTCCCCCGGCGATTTTGGCCGAATTGGTACGCCTGCGCTGGTTACTAACCTGGTTGGAAGAAGTACTCAACTGGGCCGACAAGGCTGTGCTGAGGGTCAGGGTCTTTTTCGAGGGGCAGCATTATATGGGCTGGGCGCTGTTTGCGGCTTTGGTGGGTGTTTTGATTATTCTTTTGGGAACGTGAGGCGTGAAGCCTGCGCGTTGCAATTGTTAACTGTTAATTGCTGATTTTTCATGCCAACATTACCACAAATTCTAAGCCAACTACAATTTATCACCCAGGAAGCCGCCCTGCTGGGCTTGTTTGTGACGGCCTGTGTCATTCTGGTGGCACGGGATTGGCGGGTTTTGATGTTGGCCTTGCTGGCCCAATACGTGTTGGTGGGGTTGGTTCTGTCCCGCCTGGTTCGGCCCGACATCGCTACCTTAGAAGTGTTGATCGGGGCCTTTATCTGCCCCATTCTCTTTTTATCAGCCCGGCAGATTTCAGCCAGTGCCCTACCAACGACCTTATCAATAAATAACCGGGCGGATACCGGTCGTCATCTTGCCTATTGGCGACGCGCTTTTGAGTTGATCGGTTCTTTTTTAAAGGGCCAGGACCGCCGTCGTGAGCCGGCGGCAACGGGCTTTATCTTTAGAGTCTTCGTGGCCCTGTTGATGATCTTGGTGGTTACGACCTTGAGCAAAACCTTTACCTTGCCCGGTTTATCCTCCAGTGTCAATACCGCCGTTTATTGGCTCATTCTGGCCGGCCTGGTGACCCTTGCTCTGACCGAAAACCCTATGAAAGTGGGGCATGGCCTGTTTACCGCTTTAACCGGTTTCCAGTTGTTCTACGCTACCGTGGAAAAGAGTCTGCTGATGACCGGACTATGGGGAGCGGTCAATTTGTTAATTGCCCTGGCTATTGGCTACCTGATCGTGGTCAAAGGCACGGGCCTGGAGGAGGAGTTATAATGCCTCCTGCCCTGTGGCTGATTGCTTTGCCCATCGGCACCGTACCGCTGGTGTATCTATTGCGCCGGGTCAAACTGGGGGCGCTGGTGGCCGCCTCGATGGCCTTATTCCTGGCCTGGCTGGCCATACGACTACCAACCGGCCTGGTACTGAATGTATTGGGACGCCCGATTGAGTTGGACCGCCTGTCACAAGTCACCCTGGCCCTGTTGTTTATGGTGACGGCGGTACTCTTCTTCATATCGCTTCTCTGTCCCCAATTAACGAGAGGGGTGGCGCATGGCCAGATTAAAGGAGGCGTGGAAAGAGTTTTTTATCCGGTTAGCCTGGCTACCCTGGGATTTTTCGTCGCCGCCAGCCTGTCACGCCATCTGGGGATAACGGCCATTTTTATTGAAGGGGCAGCTATTTTAACCGTATTCGTTATCCAGGGAGAACGCCTCGATTCAACCCGGGCAGCGCTACGATTTTTGACGCTGATGTCACTGGCCACCCCCCTCTTTTTATTGGCCGCCTGGCGGATTGACCTGTATCAACTGAGCGGTGGGCAGATACCGGCCAAAAACCTGGAACAAGCTGCCCTGCTGGTCAGCTTTGGGTTTGCCCTGTGGCTGGCCGTAGTCCCTTTTCACGGCTGGCTAACAGCCACGGCCGCCGAATCCTCCCCCACCACGGCCGCCTTTGTCTTAATCATTTTTCCAATCGTCGCTTTTTCTACTTTGATCCATCTACTGGCGGACTTACCCTGGCTGGTAAACTCCTCCCAATTGGTCCAGGCGATTATTCTGGCCGGCGTATTTACTGCTTTTGTGGGCGGAATATTAGCCAGCGTGCAACGTGGCTTCGGCGAGTTAATGGGCTACGCGGCCCTTTATGATCTGGGCTGTACCCTGGCTGTGCTGGGCATTGGAGGGCGGGCTGCCGTCATTACGATTTTGGTGGCCTTGACTGTGCGGGCCTTAGCTTTAACGTTGATAGCCACCAGCGCTTCAACCATCCGCCTGGCTGTGGCCGGCGACGGTTTTGCTCAGGTCAGGGGGATGGCCCGCCAGATGCCGGTCGCCACAACCGGCCTGGTCATTGGTGGCTTGACCCTGGCCGGCGTTCCGCTGACGGCTGGCTTTGCTCCCGCCTGGCAATTGCTCCGTTCCAGCGCCGAGGTAAATTCGAGCTGGCCGGTCTTGTTAGGACTGGCCGGGTTGGGCGTGACCATTGGCTACTTGCGGGGCTTTAGAGCCACCCTGTTACCCGACAACGCCACCAGGAAACAAACAGGGCGATCTCCCGGGACCGCCCTGACGTTTGCAGAACCTCGCTTGCTTTTAATGATGATTGGCCTGTTGGGAATCGCCTGTATCTTGCTGGGCCTCTTCCCCGCCCTGTTGATTGAGCCGCTCCAGCAGTTAACCCTGGGTATTTCAATTCCCATTCAATAGACACACTCTCAAATAGGAGGATAAGGCATGTTACGCCCAGGATGCAGGTCTGGAAAGCGGCCTGTGGAGAGGAGAAAATCGATTCGTTTCTTGAGAGCCCGAATTTCCCGGCGACTAATAAACTGCACCAAAATCTGCCAGAGTTCAGAAGAGTTAACAATTAACTGCTGAAGGCGATTTAAATCTTCTAACAACGAGGCCGAGATAGGCTCCTGGCAGAACTCCCAAATGACAGTACGCAGCTTGAACTCAGTGTGAAAAGTCAGGCCGTGGTCTATGGCCCACAGTTGACCGTTTTTATCTTTGAGGCAGTGCCCTCCCTTACGATCGGCATTGTTGACCACGTAATCAAAAAGGGCGATTTGCTTAAAGGTTTCGGCAAAGGCCGAGACGTCGCGCATATTAAAATAATGAGCCTCATAATCTGCCTCGATAAAAAGTTGTACAGCCCCCTGGCCGTGGGGCCCGTCTCTCAAAACGGTGGGGGGTATGTTGGGCCAGCCCAGTACCTGGCTGATGAGATAACTGACAAATTCTCGATGGCACAACGTACCTTCGGGAAAATCCCACAAGGGACGCTCCCCGGCACAAGGCTTATAGACCCCCAGCAAAATGGCTTGATCTGTGCGCCGGGTCAGGCTAACCAGGAAGGTGTAATTAGAACTCCAAGGCATCAAACCTTGTAGTTCCATTTCGCCTGCCCACAACAGTTGCAAAATCCAGTTGATGTTAGTGAGGGTAGAGTTCTGGTTGTTATTCGAATTCGCCAGTTTACGCACGGAGTTTATGATTGACAGCAGACCATCTTGCTTTAAGGAGTCATGCTTTAGGCCCATTGTACCTTTTCGTGACCATTGCTTTTAGGACAAAAATGTCCGTCTGGGTCCATCGGCGAATCGCATAACGGGCAAATCGGTCGTCCCTGGCTAACCACTTCTAACGTGTGATTACCGAAAGCCTTCATTTGGGCTCGCGTGCTCCAGAAACGAACCGTAGCCAGTTGCCCTTGCTCCTCTTCTGTTTGAAGTTCTTGGATAACCAAAACGATTAAATCTTGCTCGTGGTCATACCCCAAGCCAATTTGGCCCACCACAAAGGCTGGCTCCATTGGCTCCTGCAGCATCAGATCAGAGCTGAGTGGCTCATCTAATTTGGAGTAGGAACGAGGATACTTCTCATCCAGGTCTTCTAAAAGCTCAAGAATACTGGTGGCCAGAATTTTGGCTTGCTCTTTTTCCAATTTGAGGGTAATGGTTGAACTGCCCTGACCGGCCTGTAACAGAAATATTCGTTGCCCCGGCGGGCCAACAGTACCTATTGTAATCCGTGAAACGGGATTAAAATCTGCCAATTCCCCTGACATCGTTTATTTCTTCCTTTTCTTATCATCATTTTTTTTAGGTCGTGGAGGGTTATGGCTCGTATCGTTTACCATTAAAATACGGGGGCCCATAGCGGTAAAACTAATCGCAGTGATGGAGCCTGTACTGACCACAATGCGTTGAAATAAATCAAAGTGTACCCCCAAATAATGGGCGATGGCAGCCTTGATCAAATCGGCATGGCCAACCACGGCAATGATTTGACCGGGATGATTGGTCACCAGCGTATTGATCTCTTGCACCATGCGCGTTTGCATTTGATACATTGTTTCACCACCGGGAAAACCGGCCCCGCTCGGATAAAATTGAATAACCGGCCAAGATTTCTTTTTAGATAGTTTATCAATCGCCTGGCCGGTCCAATCCCCGTAATCTACTTCCAGGATACCGGGTCGGGTTTGTATGTCTAGCTTATGATGTTCGGCAATCGCCTGGGCCGTCTCCATGGTACGCTCAAGAGGACTGGCATAAATGGCACTCAGGGTGGTGTCGGCTAAACGCTTGCCAAGCGACTTAGCCTGTTGGCGGCCATATTCATTCAAGTGAACCCCCGGCGTTCTACCGGCCAATTTATGGCCCGATGTCCATTCATTTTCGCCGTGTCGAATAAGCAAAACGGTGGTCGGTTTCTCGTCTTTTTTAGACTTTTTTGAGTCTTTGGTCATTTAATCTGATCTGATAGGAAATCACTTTTTGAGGATAGGGATCATCATTCAAGGCAGTGGGTAATATAGCTTATCCCGGCGCGATAGTCAAGCATTATCACGAGCCAGACATGCCGGATTTTAGGTAGGGTGACATCTCTGTATCATCGTTGACGCATAGGGATGCGTCAGCTACCCAAAATCAGGAACAGATTCCACGAACGCCTTACTAAATAAGACAAGATTTCTGCCAACTTTCTTACTTCCCCTATCCCTGGGTTTCTTCTGTCGCCTCAACTTGAGCCTCTTCAGTAACCGGAGGAATGGGGCGCATACGACCGATCAGTTGTTGCCCTTTAGCCAGCAACATTTTACTTTGCTCCAGCCATGACCGTTTGACTGTTTCCGGCTCTGCTGGTGGGGGGGGATAGGGTTCCTCTCCCAAAATTTTGGCGTACAGATAATTAGTGATTTCTCTGGCCGAAGCAATCACCGGCGCAGCCAACAGGGCGCCCAAGATACCGGCCGCGCTGGCCCCGACCACGACTCCAAGCATCACCACTATCGGATGTAAATCTACCGCTTCGCCTAACACCCGGGGCACAATAAAGGTGTTTTCCAATTGCTGAATAGCAATGTAAAGGCCAAGGACAATCAAGGCAAACGTAAAATGGTTGACCGCTAAATAGGTTGAACCCTGGAGCAGAGCGACAATCACCGCCGGAATGGCGGCCAGAAATGGCCCCAGATTGGGGATAAGTTCCATCACCCCGGCAATGACCGCCAGGGCAAAAGCACCCGGTAAACCAATGGCTGTGTTGCCTATCCAGGTGACAATGCCAATGATGAGCATCAAGTTAAGCTGGCCTCTGAAGTAAGCTCGCCAGGTCTTCCTTAAGCGACCAAGTAGAATGGCAATTTCTGGACGATATGGTTTGGGAATAACGTTTAAGAACCAACGACCAAACTTGTGTGCATCCAAGCTAATGTAGATGGCAGATAAAAGGGCCACAATGAAAGTCAATACTCCGGCGAAAACTGTGCCGGCTACATTGGTCGCCAGGCCATAAGTAATGGTCGCCGCAGAACGGAGGGAATTGATGATGGTGCCAAAGGAGGGCAGGGTGGGGGTAATGTTAGCTCCGGTATTTTGGATCAGGCTTAAAGCCGGGTCAATAATGGAGTCCAAATCGACGTTTATTCCGGCTGGAGTTTCTATAGCTTTTAAACTAAGCAATGTTTGTTCGGCCCATTGCAAAAGTCCATCGATCAGAATCTGATAATCAATCTTGGCCAGAAAGTTGAAACCGTTGATAATCGGCGGAATGAGGATTAGCGGCGAAAGAAGAACAACTAAGGTCAAGAGCAGGTAGGAGAGCAGGATGGCCAACCCTCGCGGAATTTTGAGCCGATGGTGAAAAAAGTTGACCACCGGCATCAACAAAAAGGCAACCAGGGCGGCAATAATGAGCAGAGTTAACACGGAACGACTCAGGTAGAGGATATAAAGCCCAAATAGAGCCAAGCCCACCCCAACAATATGCTTGGTTGTTTTACTCCATTCTGTGTTCATAGAAGTCCCCCCAGGGGAAAGTAGTTACATTATAGCATCCTGACTGAGAACAGAAAAGTGAGTTAGATTCGGACGTAACCGTATCTTTGATCTCAGCCTATCATATCATCTACGACCTGGCGTAGAGTAACTGCATCCAGGTCTTTTTTGTCCAGAAAAGCCACAGCCCCGGCCTCCAGGCCTAACCGGCGGAACTCCCGGTCGGGATAGGCGCTAATCAGAATGATACGCGATCGTGGCGATAGGGCTTTAACTCGCCGCGTACAGTGGATACCATCCTCTTCACCCAGAATTATATCGATGAGTACTAACTGAGGCGTAACACGCCTGGTCAGATCCAGCGCCTCTTTGATATTGCCGGCTTCGTAAATCATTGCGTGCGGACACACTTTGCCGACCATACGACGCAATTGGCGACGATAGCGCGCATTGTCGTCTACCAGCAACATCGTTACGCACTCTTTGACCGGAGACTCGACAGGCTCAGAAACTAAAACAGCCGCTTGTCCCGACAGGGCCAGCACTTCAGGATGTCGCATCACGTAATTGACGGCTTCCAGGCGGCTCTGGACATTGAGTTGCCGGTAAAGACGGGTGAGGTGATTCTCAATGGTTTTGACACTCAGCCTCATCTGTCGAGCGATGGTCTGATTGTCAAGACCCTGCTGCAATAAACGCAGAATGTCCCGTTGGCGGGTTGTTAATGACGGTGAAGCAGCAGGAACCCCGGTCCGGTTAACCAGTTTATCAACCAATCGGCTAGATATCCATCTCTCGCCAACCAGTACGCGCTGCACTGCCAGACGAAGGTCACTAAGAGATTGGTCTTTCAGATGATAGCCATTGACACCTGCCCCCAGCAATCCCTGCACGTAGACATCGTCATCGTAGGCACTGACCACCAGAATCTTCATGGTGGGGTAGCTAGCTCGAATCTGGCGAATGGCCGCTATCGGCTCAAAGTCAGGCATAGTCACGTCTATCAACAAACAGTCGGGCTGGGTTTGGGCCAGCGCAGCAAAGAGAGCCAGGCCATCCCCTACTTCGCCGATGACTTTCAAATTCGGCAGTTCTTCCAAGGCATTACGAATACCGGCCCGCACGACAGCGTGGTCATCTGCCAGCAGAATCTTTACCTCGCTCATAATACCCCAATTATACCACCATTGCCTGCCATTTGTTAGTCTCCGGCCTCGACATTAACGAAATAGGGGAAATCCCCCATACGAGATAGGGGAAATCCTCGACCTGTATAAGGGGAACGGGGGTACAAAGTATCTCCCCTTTTTGTTATAATAGAGTGCCCAGATCGTAGACATTTATCTGACCTTATCCACAAATCCAGAATTTACTGTTAAATACTTCACATCAGTCTATCCAAATCGTAGTATACAGCAAAAAACATTTGAAAGGAGTGATCTATGGCAGAATCAATCCCCGTCGTCGAGATGCGAAACATCAAAAAGAACTTCGGTGCTGTCCAGGCTTTGCGCGGAGTCGATTTGATGTTGCATCACAACGAAGTGCTAGGCCTGGTTGGCGACAACGCAGCCGGTAAATCTACCCTGATGAAAGTTCTCAGTGGGGCTTACATTCCCGACGAGGGGAACATCTACATTGAAGGCGATCAGGCGCATATCACCAAACCTGAAGACTCGCGGCGGTTGGGTATTGAGATGGTCTACCAGGACTTTGCTCTGACCAATAACCTGGACGTGGCGGCCAATGTTTTCCTGGGACGTGAAGCGGTCCGCTGGCAACTCGGTCCAATCCGGATCATGGACAGGCCGCTTATGGAAGAGAAGGCCCGGCAGGTGATGGACAACCTGAAAATTACCATCGACTCGGTGCGTCTCAAGGTACAAAACCTGTCTGGTGGTCAGCGCCAGGCCGTGGCTATTGGCCGGGCGACGGCCTTTAATGCCAAGGTCATCATTATGGACGAGCCAACGGCCGCTCTGAGCGTGGCGGCCATCCAGCAAGTACTGGACCTGATAGATGAACTTAAAACCCAAGGTTGTTCCATCATCATCATCAGCCATCGTCTGGAAGATATTTACCAGGTGGGTGACCGGGTGATGGTGTTGCGCCACGGACGCGTGGTAGCTGACCGGTCTGTGGCCGGCGACATCCACGAGTTTCGTGAGCAAATTGTGGCCTATATGGTCGGCGCCCGGGATGATTTTTCCGAGCGGGTTGTGAACTGAGGAAAGGAGGTGAGGCCCGAATACGAGGGTATCGTACGTGACCAAGAGCGTTACTTATGGTGAACCCAGGGTCAATATAACCTGGGGTAGAGCCCCTCAATGGGGAGTGGGTCTGATTGGCCCTAAAAAATATTGGATATTTAGAAACATCAGGTATTGAGAAAGAGGAGAAAGAGACATGAAGCGTTTCAGTTTGTTATTGGGTTTACTTGTAGTGATGGCCTTGGTGTTGGCGGCCTGTGCAGGCACTCCAACACCAGCGCCAGAGCCGGCCGAAGAAGAAGCGCCGGCTGAAGAAGAAATGGCACCGGCCGAAGAAGAAGCGCCGGCCGAAGAAGAAGCACCGGTCGAGGAAGTCGCCGGACATCCGGCCCTGGCCGACGGTAAGATCACCATTGCCTGGATTCCGAAGGCCCTCAACAACCCGGTCTTTGAACTGGGTCGTGACGGGTCCTTTGTCAAGGCTGAAGAACTGACCCAGCAAGGGCCATACGAGGTCGAAATCCAGTATGTTGGGCCCGTGGCTTCCGATATGGCCGAGCAAGCCCGGGTGATGGAGGATATGATCGCCCAGGGCGTTGATGCCATCGGGGTCTCCTGCAACGACCCGGATGGCTGCATCGATCCCATCAACAAGGCCATCGAAGCGGGTATCGAGGTGATGACCTGGGATTCTGACGCCCCGGACAGCAATCGTTTCACCTACCTGGGGGTCAGCAACTACGACGGTGGAAAAGCAGCGGCTGACCTGCTGGTACGAGCTATGGGCACCAAAGGCAAGGTGGCCCTGCTGACCGGCGTGCCCGGCGCCCTCAACCTGGAGGAGCGCATCCGGGGCTTCACCGAGGAGGTCGAAAAGAACTACCCGGACATCGAAATCGTGACCACGGTGGCCTGCTATGACGACATCAACCAGGGGGTCCAGGTGGTCGAAGAGACGATGCAAGCCTATCCTGACCTGAACGGCTGGTTCTTCGTCGGCTTGTGGCCGTTGTTTGCCGAGCGAGGCTCTATGCCTCTGTGGGAGGAAGCGTCCGCATCGGGACAACTCA